>NZ_BCPS01000043.1:0-66366 GCF_016586185.1 Paenibacillus sp. EPM92 | reverse complement strand
TCCGACGGGAGCCCCGCAGAGCCCGCCGCCATCGTTCATCCCGCAGCAAAGCGGCCAGCAGCTGTTCGCGGTCGATCCCGGAGGGATACGCCGCTGCTTGTTCCGGTTCGTATACATTTGGCAGCAAAACGGCGAGCAGTATTGGGCCTATTTGACCTTCGTCGGACGAAATTCCTTGGCCGGTTTCCGCTGGTACGGATTCGGTCCGTTCGGGCGCTGGATTTATTTCGGCCTCGATTTGCGGCGTGTGGAGCAATTCTTCTGCTATTGATGCTGGATGTGAGCCAAAACCGGCATATACCGAAAGAACCGTCTGCGATTGATGTGATCGCAGACGGTTCTTTCGCTTGCTCCGGTTCCCAGGGGCCGTTATGATCCGACTTTGGCGGCGCGGCCGTAGCTGCGGTAGTACAACAAGGCGCCTAAAACAATGACCAGCGCGGATAGAAGCATCAGATTGCTGTACATCCACGCCTTGGACTCCCAGACGAACGGATTCAGCTTGAATTGGAACATATTCTCTGCAAGCACCCGCCCGACCAGCGCCATCCCGACGGCGCCCGAAATAAAGCCTACGAGATTGAACAATCCCATGCCGACCCCGGTTTCCTCCATCGTTAGCGTCCGCGACACGCTGTTGGCGATAGCCGTTTGGATAAAGGATAGCCCGATGTAGGTCAGCACCATGGCGCCGGAAATCAGCCACGCGTTGAATCCGACGAAGCTTGAGATCAGCACAAGGCTGGCGATCAGCAGCAGGATGCCGATCGACACGACGAACGGATTGCCGCGCTTGTCCGCCAGGCTTCCGCCGATCGGCCCGAACAGCACCGCGCTGATCGCACCCGGGAACAGCACCCAACCGACTTGATTGGCGCTGAGTCCTTTCACGCTATCCAGCATGAACGGAACGGCGTACATAATGCCCATGACCGTGCAAAAGATAATAAACGCTACGATCAAACCGTTTCGGAACAACACGTTTTTGAATAAAGAAGGCTCGATGAACGGTTCTTTCGTGCGACGAATATGCAGCGTGAACCAACCGAGCAGGCCGACGCAAGCGAGCAGCCAATACCAGTGCGACTCCGTGGAAAATAAGATAAGCGCGGCGACTCCCAAGGCAATCAAGACCGCTCCTGCCACATCCACCTTCCCCGGCTTCGCCCCTTGGCTCGGAAGCGTCCGGTTGAAGAACGGCAGCGAAATTAATGTAAAGACAGGAATGAGGAACAAGTAAGACCAGTGCAGGGAGGATGACACGAAACCGCCGATGACCGGGCCGATCCCGACCGCAAAGGCGACCGTCGAATTCAAAATACCGAATACTTTCCCCCTGTCTTCCATCGAGAAATACCGCGCGATCAGAACCATGATCAACGCCGGTATCGCCGAGGCGCCGGCTCCCTGCACCGCCCGGAACAAAACGACCAGCGGGTAGGAGAATTGGCACACATAGCCGAGCAACGACCCGACATTATAAATGACGATGCCGATGACGATCAGCTTCTTCAGACTAAAAATATCCGACAGCTTCCCGTAAATAACCGAGCCGATGGCGAAAAAAATGATGAACGTCGTGGATACCCAGCTGACCCCCGAAGGCGTTAATCCGTACTGCTCCGCGATGCTCGGCATCGAAACGTTGAATACCGTCTCGTTCAACACCGCGAAAAAAATAATGAACATGATCCATGGCGCCGTTCTCCGCACGTCGAGTGCGGGGTACACGGCCTTATCCCCTGCGCTTTGCGCGCTTGAATCCAACATCTGATTTCTCTCCCTCCCTATCCGAAAACCCATAATATCACATCATCCCGGTGAAAAGAGCGGTAAGTTTGGTTATAGCCAAACATTACTTGCACTTCTTCATACACTTTAACCGCTATCCCTGACAGGAACTGTCATAGTCATAAAAGAAAGAAAGTAGCGGAACGGAGCATCCACCTATAACCATTCTTCCAATCCTACATAAAATACATGGAGTTAAGTTTACTGAGAAGGGGTGAAGCTATGCGATACTTGGATATGCTGACGCGCCTTGGCGTAGGGAGCGCACATCCCGGCGGATTCTCCGCGACGCTCGATCAAATGCAACGTTATCCCCTTCCTCCGGGAAGCCGGATCCTCGAGGTCGGCTGCGGGACGGGACGGACCGCTTGTTATTTGGCGCGGCAAGGGTTTGCGGTTACCGGACTCGATCTGCGGCCCGAGATGCTTGTCAAAGCAGCGGCTCGCTCCGCCTCCGAGCAGCTGCATGTCGATTGGGTGGAAGGCAGCGTTACGGCGCTTCCGTTTCCGGACGAGACCTTCGACGTTGTGCTTGCCGAATCGGTGACCAATTTCACACACATCCCCGAGGCGTTGGCGGAATACTACAGGGTGCTGCGTCCGGGCGGAACGCTATACGACCGCGAGGTGCTGGCCTTGGCAGGACTAAAGGAAAGCGACAGCCAAATGTTGCGCGATTTCTTCGAGTTCGGCGGCTTATTTAACGAAGAGGAATGGTTGTCGGCCTTAAGCGCGGCCGGATACGAACGCTTCGAGCTGGTGGATCGGTCGCTTTTTGAGGAGCACTTGAGCAGAGATCAAATGCAGCATCCGGATCTTCATCAAATGATGGACCACGAAGCGATCATGGATCCGGCGCTATGGCAGCTTTCGCTTCGGCACGACGAGCTCATCGACGCACATCGGGACCGTCTGGGCTACGCGCTTATACGCGCCGAAAAATAAACGTGAATCGAGCGTGATTCCTGTGAGAATGAACGGCATGGAAGCGGCCGGACGTTGTATCGATACGTATTTCCCGAACTGCGAAGCGGCGCTGCTGGCCGGCAGCGTCGTGCAAGGCGGCGAAACCTCCGCCTCCGACTTGGACTTGATCGTATTCGACGAGTCGCAGGAAGGACCATTCCGGCGAACGTACCGCGCATTCGGCTGGATCATCGAAGCGTTCGTCATGACCCGCGATTCGTACCGCTACTTCTTCGACCAAGCGATTGACAGCGCCATCCCTTCCATGCTGCGCATGTGCGCCTGCGGTCAGGCATTGAAGGGAGAAGACGCTATACGCGACATTGTGAGCGAAGCGAGAGACGCCTTGGCAGCCGGGCCTTTCCCCTGGTCCGTGCAAGAGCTTGACCGGGCCCGATACGAGATCGGCGAATCGCTCGCCGACTTGTCGGGCGACCGCAGCGACGCGGAGTGCTTGTTCATTGTCGCCAAGCTTACGCTGCAGCTCGCTTCCTTCGCGCTGCGCAGCGCCGGCTGCTGGCTCGGCGACGGCAAATGGCTGTACCGCGAGCTGGAGCGGCACAGCCTCGAACAGAGCCGCGAGCTGCTCGCGGCGCTGGACGCCTATTATACGAATCGCAACCCGGAGCCGCTGTTTGCGCTCACTGGTCGCTGGCTGGAGCCTTACGGCGGCTTGCTTGCGGAAGGTTATGCAGAGGGCTGGACGTAGAAGGGCATGAAGTAGAATCGGCTTCCTGCCGGTGGTATAATCATGTCAATCAGACGATTCAACCGGGAGGCTGTATACGTTGATTCACTTCGGCACCATCCAACTGCACACCTTCGCCAGCGCCGGCATGGTGGTGATGGCGCTGCTCGCCGTCTTCGTCCGCTCGCGCGCCGGAAGCAAGCCGATCACCGTGTCAAGCATCGTCATGCCGCCCATCGGGATGAGCACCGGCTTTCTGATGTTCGCCCTGCCTTTCTTCCGCATTCCGCTGGCATGGGCCGGAAGCGCGTTCCTCGCCGGTCTGCTGCTGTTCTCCTATCCGCTCATCCGCAGCTCCAGGCTGGAACGGCGCAGCGGCGGCATCTACGTCAAACGCTCCAAATCGTTCGCTCTGGTGCTGCTGATCCTGCTCGCGCTTCGGCTGGGACTTCACGAGTACATCGAACGTTTCGTTTCGATTCCGCAAACAGGCGCTCTCTTCTTCATTCTTGCGTTTGGCATGATCGTCCCTTGGCGGGCAGCCATGCTGCGGCAGTACATCCGGCTGCAAGCCCGGTCCGAGCCTAAGGATACGCGAAACTAGCGGAACAGCCCGTTTCTCCGGCCAACAAAGGCAGCCATCGTTCTCCTCGAAGAACGATGGCTGCCTTTGCCATACCTATAGCGAAACGACGATACCCGCCGTCTGGGATTCCAACGCGGCCAGAATGACGTTCACGGAACGCAAGTCTTCTTCGCCGGAAATCCACATCTAATTACGCCTGCTGCACATCGTGCTGCTTCAGCCAGTTCAGGCTGTTGGCCACGCTCACCAGCGGCGGATTCTGACAATGATCCTGCTCGACAATCAGCCATTCCACGCCGGTTTCCGAGGCCGCCTCGATGACGTCATTCAACGGAACGATGCCTTGGCCGAGCTCCAGCGTCTGAACCCCGTCGCCCTCGTATTTAAAATCCTTCAAATGAATCAGCGGCAGCCGCCCTGCATATTTGCGGATATAGGCAAGCGGATCTTGGCCGCCACGCATCACCCAGCACACATCCATCTCCACCAGCAGCGTCTCCGGCGACGTCGATTCAAAGATCGCATCGAAAATGAGCGAGGGTCCGAGCTTCGCTTCGAACTCGAACTCGTGGTTGTGATAACCGAACGCCAACCCTTGCCTCCGCACTTCCTCCCCGTACGCTTGCAGCTCGGCAATCACCGATTTCCAGCCTTCTTCGTTCGTATCCGGGGACACATACGGGCATATGATGTATTTGCCGCCGATCGCTTTCAAATAATCGATCTCGCCCTGCAGGCCGGACTGCAGCCGCTGTAAGCCGACATGGCCGCCGACCGCCCGCAGGCCGAGCTCCTGTAACAGCGCATTCATCTCCTCGGCAGGCACACCGCCGTAACCCGCAAATTCTACGCCTTCGAAACCGAGCTCCGCCACTTTACGCAGCATGCCGCGAAAATCGGCCTCCGCTTCTCCCCGAAGCGTATAAAGCTGCAACGCTATTCCCATTTTACCCATGCGTATCACGCTCCCGATCAGGGTGGTATGCAGGACGCAACCTCCTATATAACTTACATACGCTTCAGCCGTAACCGAATTAAAGAAAAAAGTCCCTCTAATAGAGGGACAGAGCAAGCGAATCTCTTTCGTTGAAGGAATGCAGGATAGCTTCGCATCCGACAACTTCGATGCTGATTAAGGTTTGCAAGCATTTTTGCAATGCGTTTCTTCCGGTTTCCACCTTTTTGTCGAGGGCCGCTCTTAGCAGCTTGAGCGTTTTCTTATTCAAGTTGTCGGCGAAGACCGGGATTTGTTTGTTTTGAAAGTTAACAAAAACCTTCATCCCTAACACCGTCCCATCTATCAAAAAATCTAGCGGTACTGCGCCATGCGCTTACTTACTTAATAGGATAAATTACGATGATTAAAATAAGCTTAAAATAATATTACAAAATGGCAACAACTTTGGCAAATTTCCGCGTCATATTCACGCTCTCAACAACAAACGACCTGGGGCGAACCGTATGAAAAGCATCCGGCCGACGCTTGTACACGCTCGCGGCGAAGCGGAGCTCACCGGACCTCCTCCAGCAAACGCCTGTCGTTCGGACCGGATTTCTCCCCGTTTTCATCCATTCGGGCGATGGCTCATCATGGCAAAAGAACCGTTGCAAGAGCAACCGTCAGGATTTATACTTATTTATAGTGGCATTTGCAACTGATTATTTAAACACGAGGAGGATTCCGATGCCGGATCATAAATATACGATTTCCCGCTTGATTTCGCTGCTGTACCGTACAGGCCAAATGTACATCGGCAGCCGGTTGAAGGAGCACGATATCGGGAAAGGCCAGTATATGTTCCTCAGCGCGCTGTATAAACAAGACGGCTTGAGTCAGGAAGAGCTCTCCGATTATTTGATGATAGATAAAGGCACGACGGCCAAAGCGTTGAAGAAGCTGGAAGAACAAGGCTATGTAAGCCGCGAGGTGAGGGATGACGATAAACGCTTTTACCGGGTATTTCTAACCCCGAAGGCGCTTGAAATTAAAGACGAGGTGCGCAGCGTATTGGCCGATTGGCGAAGCCTGCTCACCTCCGGCTTCACGGAGGAGGAGAAGGAAGCGGCAATCGCGCTGCTCGACAAGATGGGCCATAACGCCGCCCGGTTTACGAAAGATAGCAGCCGCTTACAACCGGAATCATCCGAACATCAGGAGGCAGGTGACAGGTCTTGAATGTAAAGCTAGCTGGCGCTCGGCTCGTCAATAATCATTTTCACGCGCTGACGCATCGGAATTATCGATATTTTTGGATGGGGCAATGCGTCTCGCTCGTCGGAACGTGGATGCAGAACATCGGGCAAGCATGGCTCGTGCTGACATTGACGGGATCGCCTTTCCTGCTCGGTCTGATCGGCACGATCCAATTCCTGCCCTTCACATGCCTGTCCCTGTTCGCAGGCGTCGTGATCGACAAGTTTCCGAAAAAGCGGATTTTGCTGGTGACGCAGAGCATGTCGATGCTGCTCGCGCTGACGCTGTCCGCACTCGTCTTTACCGATACGGTCCGGTACGGCTACGTCATGGTGCTCGCCCTGCTGCTTGGCCTGACGAACACGTTCGATATGCCGACGCGGCAGGCGTTCAATATCGAGATCGTCGGGAAGGACGATCTGATGAATGCGATCGCCTTGAATTCGATGACGTTCAACCTGGCGCGAATTCTCGGACCGGCAATCGGTGCGACGATGATGGCGCTGCTCGGGCCGGCCTGGTGCTTTCTGTTGAACGGGCTAAGTTTTATCGCCGTCATATACGGTTTGCTGCAGATTGAGGCGGTCCCGTATGTGCGGGAGAAAAAACAGAACATCGGGGTGTGGAATGAGATTAAAGACGGTCTGGTTTATATCCGGGGAGATCAAGTGCTGCTGCAGACGCTGATGATGGTAACCGTCGTCGGAACGCTCGCCTACAATTTCGCCGTGCTCATTCCCGTATTCACGAAGGACGTCCTGATGATGAAGGAGCAGATGTACGGGCTGCTCATGTCGTGCCTCGGCGTCGGCTCGTTCGGCGGGGCGCTTGCGATGTCGTTCATGAGTAAGAAGGGCCCGCGCCGCAAGCTCATCCTGATCAGCTCCGTGCTGCTGTCCGTCTTCCTGCTGCTGATCGGACTCACCCATTCGCCTCTGATCGCCAGCTTGTGTCTGGCCGTCACCGGCGTATTCAACATTCTGTTCGCGACAAACAGCAACTCAACGCTCCAGATACACGCGAAAGACGAGTACCGCGCGCGCGTGATGAGCATCTACTCGCTCGTCTTCGCCGGTTCGACGCCGATCGGCAACTTCTTCGCCGGGTATGCGGCCGACCGTTACGGTGCAAGCGGCGCCTTTATGCTGTGCGGAGGCATCTGTCTGACGCTGTGCCTGGGGATCATTTGGATGTTTCGCCGGAAGGCCTCATCCGTTACGCCCGGCGAAGCCTTGCAGCAGAAATAACCGTTCGGCCCTCTGGGCTGAACGGTTATTTGGCTTTCGCCCCTTCCGGGGATGGATTCGGAAAGAACGCCAAACCGGACATCGCCGCTGCTTCTACTTATGCATGTGATAGGCAGGGGGCATCACGCTGATCCCTTGCTGTCGTTCCCTCGCCAGAAAGCGAACAAACTCGTCGGCCGGCAGCGGACGGCTGGCGAAATACCCCTGCACTTCGTCGCAGCCCAGCCGCGCCAGCATGTTCCACTGGCCGAGCTCCTCCACCCCTTCGGCAACCACCTTCTTGCCTAAGTTGTGGGACATCGCGATCATCGCAATAATAATCGCCCGGTCACTGTCGTTGGTCTCCAGCTCTATGACGAACGAGCGGTCAATCTTGATCGAGTGAACCGGCAGCTGCTTCAGCAAAACCAACGACGAATACCCTGTACCGAAATCATCGATCGACAGCTTGACGCCGAACGACATGATTTCCCGGCAAATGTCGGCGCAGCCCCCCTTGTCGAGCATCGCCGTGCGCTCCGTAATCTCCAGACAGAGCAGCGAAGGCTCGATGCCGGTCCGATTCAGCGTATCGGCCAGCACATCCGGAAACTTCGGATCAAGGAACTGCTTGGCCGACAAATTAATCGATATGCAGAGCGGCGCATACCCGGCTTCCATCCACTTCCGCAGCTGCTCGCAGGCGGTGTCCAGCACCCAGTAGCCGATATCGACAATCGTGCCCGATTCTTCCGCCAGCGGAATAAATTCGTTGGGCGGGATCAATCCCTCCTCCGGGTGGTGCCAGCGAATCAAGGCTTCCGCTCCGGTCACACGCCCGCTCTCCATATCGACCTGCGGCTGGTAATGAAGCGCAAACTCCCCTTGTTTCAGCCCTTTGCGAATCCAGCCGTCCATGCGGAACCGCTCCTGCTCTTCCCGATGAATGAAAGGATCATACAACACGTACCGGTTCCTTCCCGATTGCTTCGCATGGTACATCGCTAAATCCGCAAACTGCAGCAATTGTTCCGCCTGTTGCCCGTGCTCGGGGAAGAGAGAGACGCCCACGCTGGCGGAAATATAATAGGACTTATCCTTATACAAGAACGGCGCCTGAAATCCCTCGAAAATGTCGTGGCAAAGCTCGTAAATAGAAGCCTGGCTCTCCGAATGCGGCACGATCATCGCAAACTCGTCTCCGCCTAAACGGAAGACGGTCGCGTCGAGCGCCGCTCTCTTCAGCAAAATATCGGCCACATGCTGCAGCAGCAAATCTCCGACATGATGGCCTTGCGAATCATTCACTTTCTTGAATCCGTCCAAACCGATAAGAATGACGGCAATTGATCCTTGATGATGCTTGACGGCGGATAATGACTCTTGGAGCCGCTGCTGGAACATAAACCGGTTCGGCAGGTCCGTCAATGTATCGTGGTACGCCAAATGCCGATTTTTCGCTTCTGCCAGCTTCGTTTCCGTAATATCCAATAAAGCGACGCATTGAAACCGCTCCCCGGCGGTATAGATGAATTCGCTGTCGGCGCGAACGAACCTGATGTCGCCTTGCCTGTTGTGAACCGCATATTCTCCTCTATACAGTGCTTCGCGCCGCGAATCCTCTGCCGGCTTCGCAGCGTCCTCCTCGCACGGGGTCAACCATTCATCCAGCCGGCGCATTGCCGGCTCCTGGTGCAAGGGTCCCAGCATCGCCTCCGTCTGGGCATTGGTTTCCCGGATGATACCGTTCCGGTCCACGATCAGAATCGACACCGGCGACATTTCGCACAATATCTTACGTTCGATAGAAAGCAGGAAATCATACTTCATCATCGCATACCGCATGAAAAACGCATAAATCAAAACGCCGAACATGCTAAGATCGGGCATCCACAGATCGTCCGGCACGATAGAAAATCGCTTATGAGAGGCAAGCAGCACCGCCCATGCTCCTCCGAGACCAACCCCCCACATCACCATCTGCAGTTGCTTGCGCTTGAGCTTCAATTGAAGAGCAGCCGCTTCGCGCAGACCGGCGCCGACCAAATAGAGCGACAGCCCCATCGTGTACACGGCCGTCACGACCGTCACCCCCATTAACAGCGGACTGACCTCATGATAACGCCATCCCCCGATCTCAGCGATCTCGATGTAGGACCACTGCGGAAAGAGCAAGGTCGATAGGCCCGAGAGGAGCGGCGCATAGCAAAGAATGAGCAACAAGGGGCGGCTCATCGCCCGGTCCCGCTCGCTCAGCAGCGCACAAAACCGGATGAGCAAACACATCGCCGCAAACGCGGGGAGATAAATAAACAAGTAGCTTATCTTGCCCGAAAAAGGAACCGTGAATAAGCTGGTCATAAAATTGCCGAACAACATAAGCATGGCGGAGAAGAAAAACAGTGAGGCGCATTGGTTCAACCGGTCACGCTTGTTGCGCTGCAGCGTTTCAACAGCCATATAGAATAGGATGAAAACAGGAGTTAAAAACAAACTGAGGGAAAGAAGAAAATAAAACATGTCTCTTACCTCCGAATCGAGTGCTGTGATGCCTCATTCAGTTACGGAGGGCTGATCGGTTCATTCCCCATAAACGGAAAACGGCAACTGGCTGGCATGCGGCGAATGGCGCGTAGCCCCTGTAGTTTTGCGTCCCATATTTTCATATGGTTTGCCTAAATTTTAGGTGATGTCTAGTTCTTTTATAGCATGCTTTGTCGAAAATTGAAAGCGTTTTTTGCAGGATGTATGATGCCCGGCGTTTCCTCCCGAATTTTGACGAATCGTAAAGCCGCCCCTGTTTGCGATTGCGGCGATCGTGTCCATCTTCTGGCGAACAGCACGAGGAGCCCTGCGAGTGTCCAGCCAGACAGTCGCAGGGCCGATCGTGATCCGGTCACCATTTTTGAGACGTATACCTGCATTCAGATGAATTACCCTTGGAAGGTAACTCGAATGTCCAGCAGCTCGGATCGGCTTCCGATACGCAGCGGCGGTCCCCATGAACCGAAGCCCGAGGAGACGATCGCATGCATGACGCCTTTGCGCAAATAACCCCAATCTAGTTCGAAAAGGCGCCGTGTAATCAAATGGTTCGGCATCATTTGGCCGCGGTGCGTGTGCCCGGACAGCATCAAGTCGACGCCCGCTTCGGCGGCTGCGCCGAGTTGATGCGGCTGATGATCCATCAGTATAATCGGCTTGGACCGATCCACGTTCGAGCTTTCCAGCAGCGCATCGACGGTAAGCCGTCCTTCGTTCGTGAAGCTCTCTACGGCGTGGTCTTTGCGCCCGGCGACATACAGACCGTCCTCGAGCTCCACGACGCGATCGAGCAGTACGTCGATGCCGATCGCCCGCATCCGCTCCACATACTCGGCGATATGGCCGCCGATATATTCGTGGTTGCCGAGCACGGCGTACACGCCGAGGGGAGCGCGCAGCCCGCTCATCACCTCAGCCATATTTTCGCGTACGAAAGGCTCTATGCTGTCGTCGAGCACATCCCCCGGCAGCAGAATGAGATCCGGCGCAAGCGATGCCACCCGCTCCGTCAGCCGGGAGAGATGCCGTTTGCCGACCATCGTGCCGAGGTGCAGATCCGAGGCGGCGGCAATGCGCAGCTCCTTGCGCCCTCCGCCCGGCTTCACGATCTCGATGTCGTAACGGCGGACGATAGGATTCCACGCGTTCCAGGAGCCGACCAGCAGCAGCACCGCCATGACGGCCAGTACGGCGGAGCCGACGACGGTGACGGCAACCGAGGCATCGGTTCCCGTTAAGATGAGCAGCCAGGCCGTCAGATCGGCGAGCGGCACGAGCAGAACCGCGTAGAACAACAGCCCAATTCCATAGGAACCGATAACCTTGAGCGCTTTGTACAACGCGTACGGCATCGCGCGGCGGGCCAGCATCGCGATCAAATACGAGAAAGCCAGCAGCACGTACACGAATATAAACAACGCGTCGGGGGCTGCGGGCATGACAACGTTCCAATACTGCAGGCCGCTCCATCCGATGAAAGCGCTCAGTCCCAAATAAGCGAGCAAGATCAGAACAAAAACGGGGATTCGACTTCTCATTTCATCTGGCTCCCTTGCTGTGAAAATGTTCATTTGCAAGTATTGTCTCATATTTCATGCCCACAGGTAAAATGCAGCCGGCTCGGGGAAAGCGGCAGCCGCTCCTGCTGCGCCTCCCCTTCGTTCAGCTTACAGTCCGATGGCAGCAGCTGCGCTAGAGGCACCGTACCGAAGAATCGAAAGGAACAGCACGTTTTTCCGTCCGAACCGGTCGGATAACGGTCCGCCAAAGAACGCCTTTTATCAGCCGGCCGCGTATTCGTGCATGTGACGGATATACTGGCCGACCATCGCATTCAGCGCTTCGCTCACGTCTTCAAGGTCCGCTTTCCCGGCCAGCTGCGTAAGAATACGCCCGACGGCCTCGTCGCATGCCGGTTTCAGCGACGGCTGCACCCGGCTGAAATCCTCCAGGTACGCCGGAACGAAGAAGCAATCGAGGGAATTCATCGCGTAGACGTACGGCTCGGCCCGCTCGTCGCCGCCATTCCACGCTTTCAGCTTGTCATAAAGCTCGCTTAACGTAATCAGTCCGAGTCTGTAGGTGCGCCGCGCATATTCGTAAGACGTCGGATCTATCAGGCCGTTCTCGTGCCGCTTCTTGTTCGTTTCATCGAGCAAGTACAACGCTCCGCCCCATTCCGAAGCGAATTTCAACCAGAAATCCGCATCCTTCGTCCCGATATCGATCCGGATCCGCTCGTCAAACACGAGATCCGGATTCGCCGCCAGCAGACGTCTTGCTTCCTCGGCACTCCCGTTTCGTTGGTTTCCCTGTTCGCTTCCGCTGTTCATCTGTTATTCCTGCCCCTTTGATCAGAATCTGTTGTTCTCCTATCATACTACACGAAACCTATTTTATATAATGGCTCCTTAGGCAAGAGACGTCTGAAGAAGCCGGCGTTATCCGCGGGAGTTGAACAAAATTTGTGGGTCAACTCATTTCGCGCAATCTAAAATATATCCCTGTTGTTGTTTATACTGCAACAAGTCTATTTCGTTATTTTTCATTTCGTCATAATATGATAATGATTAATAATAAATAGAGGTGATCACATTGTCTACATACGTACTCGTACATGGAGCCTGGCATGGAGCATGGTGCTGGGAGAAGATTGTTCCTTTACTCGAGCAAAAGGGTCATACCGTTCACGCTATTGATTTACCGGGACATGGTTCTGATCAAACACCTGTTTCACAAATTTCACTTAAGAGCTATACGGATAAAATTTGTTCCGTTATTGATGAAGCAGACGAACCTGTTATCCTTGTTGGACACAGCATGGGTGGTATGGCCATCACGCAAAGCGCCGAATATCGTCCGGAGCAAATAAAAGCACTCGTTTATGTAACCGCATTCTTGATTAGAAATGGAGAATCCATGGTAGATGTGATTCAAACGGATGCCGGGGCTCTGGTAGCATCTAATATGATCGTATCCAGTGACGGCAGTTACGCAACCGTTAACGAGGCAAAAATAAAAGAGATTTTTTACGGCTGTTCTGAACATGCTGATGCAGAGCGTGCGAAATCTTTATTGAATGCTCAAGCTTTGGAAGTTTTAGCAACAAAGTTAAGTCTGACGGACGAGCGGTTTGGTCAAGTTCCGCGTTATTACATTGAGTGCCTGCGTGATCAAGCGATAACGAACTGGTGTCAAAAAAATATGTACGCTGCAACTCCCTGTGAAAGCGTCTACACTCTGGATACGGACCATTCGCCGTTTTACTCAACCCCTCAAGAACTGGCGACGATTTTACTTGAGATCGAACAAATTAATCAGGTAGCGGATGATCTGGTTTCATAAATGATCGTTCTTGAAAAGTTCCTTACACCAAGAGGCTGTTGACAAAGTATTACCTAAGAGTTTAAAAAGAACTGCGTAGAATTTATTTCTATGCAGTTTTTCTTTGGGGAAATTGCCATGCTTTCAGGAACAATCCCATGGGTTCGATCGTGCGTTCGGTTTCCCGCTTTTGTGAATCCGTCCAGCAACATTGCTGATGGGTAATGCGTTTGAGATAAGATAGCGTTGTAAAGATTAGGATCGGAGATTAGATCGATGAAAAATTCCTTTCATCCTGGGGGGGTAACTATGCGGGCATTTCTAATGGTTTGTTCTTTCCTTATTTCCATCTCTGTTTTGTCCTCCTGCACGAAATCACAAGAGGTACAACGCGACTTACTCCATGTGAAGCCTGTAAATGTATTTGAAGGTGACGCCAAAAAGTTCCAGCCCTTTATGGGACCCATGTCAGGAGCGGTGAAACTAAACTATAAAGGAGATCAGAAATCGATTAGGGCAACCGCTGAAATATGGGAGAACGGGGTGAAAAAACAGACCATTGGGGAATTCAGCACATTGTTGCGAAGTGAAGAACAAAGAACGTTTGACGGTGAATTCATAGTTTCGATGAAAGAGCTGGATACTGACAAAGAAGGAACCCATTACATGGCCACAGTAGCCATCATTCATGAGGATGGGTCCTCCAGCACTCAGTTTCGGATTGATTCCCCTGTGAAGCACACATCAAAGATGCCGGTCACTTTGGGCAAGCCTATAGATGTTCCCGACAACGAGGAGGCTGCCGTTTGGGGGATGCAGGCAACGAATGAAAACAGCATGAGAACGATCGATTTTACGCCTGAATCTCTGAAAAACGCAAAGTGGGTTATACTCTTTAAAATTAATATGTCAGATGACTCCTAAATCTAGCGATCAAGTTGCGGCAGATCGTTGCCGTTGAAACAACGAAAAAGGATAGAGGCACCGGATCCGTTCCGGTACTTCTATCCTTTTTTTCATGTCCTATGTATATTTTGCTAGCTACTGAACCCACACTATGTAACAAAGGAGGTGAAACCATGGCACAAGATGTATTATGCGAAGTGAACTCCTGTAAGTACTGGGCTGCAGGCAACAAGTGTAACGCTTCCTCGATCTATGTCGTCAGTCATCGCGGAAAGCAAGCCAACAACTCCGAAGAAACCGACTGCAAAACGTTTGAATCTAAGCTGTAACTTCTTTTGGGGCGACCTTGTATAAGGTTGCCTCTTTTTCGTCTACATCCGATAGTATACCCAACATTGATAATGATAATCATTGTTATGTTGAAATATTCGGTTTCCGTGACCGTTTGAATCGTTCGATTCAGGCCAGGACCGCCTTCCCGACTTGTGACGCCGATTTATGAAGTATAACCGTGTCGTAGATCGGGTTTGACTCGATGATTTGAACCGTTAACCAGTCTCTGGTTAACCCGGATTCAAACGGATAATTAAAGATGGACTTCACTCCGTTCCCGAATCTTACCATAATTTCGACATCGTCCCTGGTTGTTTCTTTTAATTGCTTCAGCACCTCGTGCTTGTTCTTGACCAGCGAAGCGATCATGATATGAGTCGCCTCCCGCCGAAAGGCGAGGCCGCTTAATTTCTCGTCTGAGAAACGAACGAGCGTCTCCAGTCCGTAAGCTTTAGCCGCACGATTGGCTAACCCTACGGTTGCGGGGTCAATATCAATTCCCAATGCTGTCGAACCGAACTCCTTGGCAAAGGTAAGAACCGAAATGGGCAGCGCCCCCGCTCCGATAAATAGTAATTTCGAGCGGCCGTCCATACCAAAGCTTTGCCATTCTCCCTTCACCGAGTGGAATAGGTGGTTTAAATACGGGCTTGCTCCCCATTCCTCAAGCGAGATGGATTGGGATACATATTTTTCTACATTGCAAAGGGCTTCTACGGAGGCTTCTCTTAATCGCTCCGCTTGATTTTGAATTTCTTTATCACGTCCCCAAACCTTCCATTGTCGTATGGTTTCGTCCCTAACCATAAACTCGCACAGCTCATCCAATTTAGTTCGGAGAAGGTTGTAACCGCCGCCGCACGCTTGGGAACCATGCGTTAAAGCCATTATTTCATCTTCAAGCAACTGCAAGAGCGACAACAATTCAAGCTTTCCCCTCATTTACGCCCCCCCATCAGCTATCATGAAGTATATTGCTGATGTATATTTATGAACGGGGAACAATTTTGAGAAGCATACGATTCGGGGCCGGTTGGTCCTCGGCTCGCAGCAAGGGGACGCGGCTCCATGTCATCGGATCGAATGACGCAACGTAGTAGAGCAGGTCCTGCAACAAAAGAAAAACCGTCCCGGAGGACGGCTTTCAATCGAAATCCTTATGTACCCACTCGTCCTCCGGCAGCGGCAGCGGCTCCCCGGAGAACCGTTCTTCCTTGAACGGATCGGCTTCGTTATGAAACCCGTTGTTTTCCCAGAAGCCGGTCCGGTCTTCCTTCATAAACTCGAAGCCGCGCACCCACTTGGCGCTCTTCCAGAAATACAGATGCGGCACGAGCAGGCGAAACGGCCAGCCGTGTTTCGGCGTCAGCGGCTTGCCGTCATAGCTGTGCGCCAGCATCGCCTGATCGCCGAGCAGATCCTTCAGCGGCACATTCGTTTCGTAGTCGTGGTCGGCGTACACCATCACGTAACCCGCTTCGGGGTTCACGTCCAGCAGGCCCGGCACGTCCCGGACCAAGACGCCTTCCCATACCGTATCCGCTTTGGACCAGCGGGTGACACAGTGGATGTCGCAGGTGATCCGCGTTTGCGGCAGCGCCATGAGGTCCCGGTGCGTAAGCGTCTTCTCTTCCTTCAACTCGCCGAACATGCGCAAGCTCCATGTCGCCAAGTCGTACGCCGGCACCGCGCCCTCATGTAAAATCGGAAACCGGTCCGTCCACACTTGGCCCGGCGGCAGCCGATGCTCAAAGCCCGGCTTGGACACCTCGCCGGGTAGTTTCATTCGTTTGATGCGTTCCGCTTTCTCGTGCATGGCCGGTTCCTCCGCTCGTTTCATAAACTCGCTCCTGGTAAAAAAAATTCGGCATTTCCACCCGATTCTCGTAATGGCTGTGAAACACATGCGTCGTCGCCGGGGACATCGGCGGGATCAGCCAGGTCCAGTCCCCGGTCGTCTGCCGTCCACGCTTCGCCTCCAGCTCTTCAAAGCGCCGGAACTGCGAAGCCGCCGTGTGATGGTCGACAATCGTGACGCCCTGCCGCTTGTACGAATCCAGCACCGCCACGTTGAGCTCGACGAGCGCCTTATCCCGCCACAGCGACGATTCTCGGGTCGTGTCGAGCCCCATGACGGCCGCGACCCGAGGCAGCATGTCGTAGCGCTGCGGATCGGCCAAATTGCGCGCCCCGATTTCCGTGCCCATATACCAGCCGTTGAACGGCGCTGCCGTGTACGATAGGCCGCCGATGTCGAGCCGCATATCCGATACCATCGGCACTCCGTACCACTTCAGCCCCAGCCCGGCCATCGCCGGATACTCCGGATGCGTAATCGGGACCTCCAGCACAAGCTCCTTCGGAATCGGGAATAAGCGCGGAGGACGCCCGTCCATGCTCAGCACCAGCGGCAGCACGTCGTAAGGGGTGCCTTCCCCCTTCCAGCCCAGCTCCAGGCAGCATCGGGTCAGCGACGCCGAAGCCGGGTCTCCGACCATGCCGCGCTCCGTCTCGTACCCCGCATACCGGATAAGCTGATGATTCCATATTCGCGCCCCCCGCCCCGGCTCGGTTTCCGGCTTGAAGATCGTGATCGCGGGACGAATTTTCCCGCTGTTGGCAGCGAACGCCATATAACGGAATAACGTCTCCGCCATGTCCGCCTCCGTATCGATATGTCTGGCGTCGAAAACTTCGAGCGACTCCCAGAACAGCCGCCCGATGCACCGGTTGCTGTTGCGCCAAGCCATCTTGGCGCCATGCCGCAGCTCCTCGGGCGTATGCTCGTAACCCCCCGTTGCGTCGACCGCTTGTCTGATCTCCTCGATGCGCTCAGCCGTCTCTCCCGGCGTCTTGTTCAGCTCCGCGTAACACGTTCGCACGAATTGTTCGGCTTCTTCCATCAGTTTCCGCGACTCGGCCATCTGTCGTCGTCCCTCCGTTCATTTCATTCATCTACAATAGTATAGCAAATGTCGAAACGACGCGAAAAATGTGCTTGTGAACGTATTGGGAACATTGATCCCCTTATAGACGCATAGCTCCAAGCCAATCGGCCATGGCGTGGGACGGCGAACCCGAGCGTGAAGAACAAGTAGCGTAAAAAACAAGAGCTGTTCGATAAATTCATGAATGGCTTCGGCGGAGCATACCAAAAAGGACTCGGCGGACTTCACTTCCGTCGGGTCCTTGGGATGGAAAGAAAAAAGCCTCCCCGGCTGCGGCTGCCGGAGGAGGCCGTGTCGAACAGCGTCAGGCCCGTTCACTTCCCGTACTGTACCTTCTCCACGTTCACCCGCCCTGAGAAAAAGACGGCCCCTCCCCCCATATCCGCCAGACGGTCAGGGGTCAGCGCGTTGACGAGCGTCTTGCTCCCCGGCGAGTCCGCCCATAGCCCTTGAGTGACGACGACGCCCGGCAGGACGTCCTCGCCCGCGATCGCCATGAGCTCGCATTCCCCCCGGTCATTCCAGAGACGGACGCAATCTCCGGTCGTGATACCGAGAGCCGCAGCATCCGCCTCATTCATATGCAATTTTGGAGCTTTCTCCAGGCGGACATGCTTCTCGTTATGCGCGAACGTGGAATTGAGAAAGTTATGGTTCGGCGCCGGAATGAACAAGAACGGCAGGTCGCCGTCTCCGGCAAGCGGTGTGTACGTAGGCAGAGGCGGAAACCCCCGGCGCTCCATCGTCCTGGAATACAGCTCGATCTTCCCGCTTGGCGTCGGCAGCTTGCCCGGCAATAGCGGCTTCACCCTTCCCTTCACGAACTGCTTCTCCGCCAACGTCTCGTAGGTAACGTCGGCCAGATGCGGATTGCCGGGATGGTCCAACGCCTGCCGGATCATCTCTTCTTCCGTATCCTGAAACGCCGGTTCCTCGAAGCCCATCGCCTGCGCCAACAGACGGAACACATCCACATTCGATTTGCTTTCGGCATAGGGTTTGATCACCGGCCGCTGCAGCTGCACATAGTGATGCCAGTACGAACGGTAGAAGTCCGTATTCTCCAGCGACGACGTGGCCGGCAGCACGATATCCGCATACGCCGCCGTTTCCGTCAGGAACAGATCATGGACCACCGTAAACAGATCTTCCCGCTGCAGCCCTTGTCTCACCTTGTTCGCATGCGGAGCGACCACGGCCGGATTGGAATTATATACATACAGCGAGCGAATCGGAGGCTCCAGCTCCAGCAAGGCGCTGCCGAGCTCATTCATGTTAATCCGCCGCGTCGGCTTCCTTAACAAATCCGGACGCTGCAGCGCCGACGCATGATGCGCCAGATAGCCGCTGTTTCCTTTGATCGCGCCTCCGCCCTTCTTGAGCCATTGTCCGGTCAGCGCCGGCAGACACGAGATCGTCCGGATGCACATCCCGCCGTTATCGTGATGCTGCGGCCCGTTGCCGATCCGGATGAAGGACGGCGAGGTTTGCCCGTACAACCGGGCAAGCCGGTAAAGATCTTCCTTCGGAACTCCCGTAATCGAGGAGACGACGGCCGGTTCATACTGCCGCACATGCTGCCGAAGCTCCTCGTGCCCCACGGTGTACTCACGGAGAAAGGCTTCGTCCACCAGCTGCTCGGCGAACAGAATGTGCATGATGCCCAGGGCCAGCGCCGCATCCGTCCCCGGCAATACCGGGATAAACCAGTCGGCCCACCGGCCGGTTTGGTTCTTGTGCACATCGATGACTACAACGGTCGCCCCGTTCTTGCGGGCCTTCTCCGCCAGCATCACCTGATGCATGTTCGTGCTGACCGCATTGATTCCCCACATGATGATCAGCTTCGAGTGGACGGTATCCTCCGGATCGATGCCGAAGCTGCCTCCCATCGTGTAGCCGTACCCTTCCGTACCCGCGGCTTGGCAGATCGTATACAGCAATCGGCTGGCGCCTAACCGGTGGAAAAACCGGCGGTCCATGCCTTCCGTCCCGAGCATTCCCATGTTGCCGTAAAAGCTGTACGGAAGAATCGCTTCCGCCCCTTCCGCGGCTATGAGGCGTTTCCACCGGGTAGTAATCGTATCGATGGCCTCTTCCCACGAGATGCGCTCGAAACGGCGCTCCCCCTTCTTCCCCGTACGTTTCAACGGATAGCGCAGACGGTTCGGATCGTAAATACGCTCGGCCATATGGCGCACTTTGTTGCAGATCGCCCCTTGCGTGACAGGATGTGCCGGATCGCCCTCGATTTTCACGATTTTACCCGCTTCTTTATGAATCAGCAGACCGCACTGGTCCGGACAATCCAACGAACATACGGACG
This sequence comes from Paenibacillus sp. EPM92, assembly GCF_016586185.1. NCBI lineage: Bacteria > Bacillati > Bacillota > Bacilli > Caryophanales > Paenibacillaceae > Paenibacillus > Paenibacillus sp. EPM92. The sequence continues at coordinate 46,534 of NZ_BCPS01000043.1, read as the reverse complement.
GGAACACTCCCGTTTCCTGATCAACGTAGCTATTCATAGCAAGCTTCCTTTCCAGGTTACGGATACACCTGATTCCAATTATACATGCAAATTGGTTTTAAACTCGATAACGCCTTTTTCCACCAACCGGGAGTCAGCCGGACTGTAGATGTGGGCGGACTGTTCAAGCCACGTCAGATGCTTGCCTTGAGGAGCTTCCAATCGTTCGTAAAACTGCTGGAGCAGCTTGCCCGATATCGTTCTGTCATGCAGGCTATGGAAAAAGCAAACCGGCATGTCAAGCCTGCGGATGCCGGACAAGGCATCATAACTGCCGAAGTCGGCCAGCATTTGCGGGGAATAAGAAAGCTTCATCCCTTTAGTGAACGTTCGGATCACATCCCCGATCTTGTAATCCGGAGATGCGAGCAGCGTTTTAAATAGATAAGGCATGCCGGGATGGCGAATTTGTCCGTCCTCGTAGATTAAACCGCCCAGCATGAACAACCATTTGCGAAGCTGGTTCCACTTCGCGATGTCTTCGGTGTACGGCGGTAAGCCCATCGCCTTCAATTCGGCTAGCGCCTTGGCGTTATTCGTTTCCTGGGCCCGCCCCAGCAGCCACTCATAGGCGATTTGGTCGCTCTCCGCCCAATTCACAATCTGCGCAATGCCGATATAGGCATGGAATTTATCCGGGTAACGGTGTGCCAATTGAATCCCGATAATCGAACCCCAGGACACCCCGGAAAGAAAAATTTTGTCCGTCTGGAAGCGCGCCCGCAGCCAATCCGTCAGTTCACTCGCGTCAGTCAGAAACTGCTCCATGTTCATGGAGGATGCCGGCGTTTCGGCAGCGTACGTTTTGCCCGTACCCCGCTGATCCCGGAACACGACCGTAAAGTGCTTGATCAATTCCGCCGTCGATAGATTGAACACCCAGTCGACACCGCGGCAGCCTACGCCGGGAACCGGCATACCCGGTCCCCCGTGCAGCACCAGCAAGACAGGCTTGCTTGCATCTTCGGCCTGGATCAGGACGTACTGCTTTAAGCCGCCCAACCGGACCTCCTCGACCGAGCTTATTCCTCCAGCCGCTATCAACCGCTTGCTTTGATTCCTGATCCGCCGCTGCAGGTAAGCCCGATAAAGCAGCAGCCCCTCCACCGCGATGATGACCAGACCTAGCGCGATCCATACGAATACCATTCACTCATCTCCCCCATGGTTTCTAACGATACCCGTATAAGTAAGACGGGACGCTTCATTTATCAGTTCCTCCACCGTGATGCCGAAATACTGTAGATCACCCATTTCATTGGCATTAAAAATACCGTCGCCCAGCGCGTAGAGAACGAGCATGAACCGGATCGGGTCGATATTTTGCAGCTCTCCTTTCCCGATGCCGTCGCGAATGACCTCTTCCATGGAGCGCATGTACGCCAGCTTTTTGGCAAACAAGGCCTCCCGCTGCCGATCGGTGAAATCGATGCCCGACATCGGATTGAACGACATGCGGATGATCTGGCTATACAGCGGTTCACGCGTATAAAAATGTTGAAAAGCAAGGAAAATTTCCCGAAGCCTCAAAGCGTTAGGCAGTGGAGCCGCCGCCGCCCGGGCAACCTCCGCCTGCAATAAATCGAGGCCTTCCGAGCAGATGGCGTAAAAGACTTCCGATTTATTCTGAAAATGGAAGTAAAGCGGCCCCGTTGAGAGGCCGGCTTCCTTCGCCAGCGTCCGCATGGACACGTTGTGATAGCCCGCATGTAAAAATAATCGTTTCGCCGTTTCCAAAATCCTGGCTCTGGTGTCTTGGCCGGTCTTATCGCGCTGATTGGACGTAGGCATCCGGTCCTTCTTCCTTCCCGGCTGTGTCTGACTTCTGGGAATCACGACACGCTATAACATTGTTATAATTACATATAACACTGTTATACTGAGTTTGTAAAGTCATTTTTTGTGATGTTCATCGGTTATTCATGCTTTCGACATGGGATATTCACAACAATCGCTTACGCTGGTTCAAAGCGAGTTTACTTGAGAAAGGGAGAGGAACATCCATTGAACACAAAGACGTTAGCATTACCTGCACTGTCGCTTCTGTTGGCGTTCGGCGCGGCCGGCTGCAGCCCGGATATGGCGGCGAAGCAAACCGGCTCCGGGTTTACCCCGCTGGGCAAGGAGGAAACAGCCAAAATCAAGGTGCTGTTTTACAATGATCAGGCCTTCAACATGCTGTACGGCTCCGCCTTCAGCGTTAAGCATCCGAACATCGAGGTGGAAGTGATCTCCATGATGCCCTTGATGATGTCCGGCAATCCGTCGAAAGAAGCGTTCGATCAGTTGATTAAAGAGCAAAAGCCGGATGTGCTCTTCCTGAATGCGGAGCAATATCAGCGCCTTTCCGGAGACGGGCGGCTGCTGCAGCTCGACCCGATTGTGAAGCAGACTGGATTCGATATTGAAAACCTGCATCCGACGGTCGTAGAGCTGCTGAAATCCAAAGGAAACGGCAGCCTCTACGGTCTGGCGCCCAGCTTTGGCGGACGCGCGCTCTTTTACAACAAAGACCTGTTCGACCGTTACGGCGTTGCGTATCCAACCGATCAAATGACGTGGGACGAAGTGCTTCAGTTAGCGAAACGGTTCCCGACAGACCAGCAGGGCGATCAGCGGATTTACGGCTACGCCTCCAGCGGTTACGGGATGGGACCGGCAAGCGGCTACTTCGAGCTTGTCTACGATATCGGCTTGACGCAAGGGCTGCAAATGATTCATCCGGACGACAAAACCATCGTAAACATGAAATCGGAGGGCTGGAAAAAAACGCTCCAGAGCGCAGTGGACGCTTATAAATCCGGTTCCGTTCGTCCGCCGGCCAAACCGACTTTCGACGAGAATAAACCGGAAACCATCTATACGCAAAATCCGTTCATTGCCGGAAAAGCGGCGATGACCCTTGGGGGTTATTACATGATCACCTCCATGGAACAAGCCGCGCAAAATGTCAAAAGCTTGAAGCCGGTCCAATGGGAGGCCGTTACCGAACCCGTCGATCCGGCCAATCCCGATCAGTCCTCGAGCTTCTACATCAACCAGATCGTGAGCATTAGCGAAGACTCCGACGCCCAATCCGCCGCCTGGGAGCTGGTGGAATACATCAACAGCGACGAACTGGCCAAAACGCTATCCAAATCCGCATTCGAGCTGTTATCGCGACCTGCATATATGAAAGAAAAGAACGGCCGCAGTCTGGAATCCTTCTATAAACTCAAGCCCAGCGACAAAAATACCGGCGACTTTACGGGTGTGCCGATAAGTTTTTATGCAGCCTTCGACAAAGCGGCCAATCAGGAGATCGAAGCGCTTATGCAAAATAAAATTTCGGTGGATCAAGCGCTGCAAAACATCGAGCAGCTGGCCCAGCAGGAGCTGATCAAGGCAAAGGCGGCGCAGCCGGAGGACAACTCGGCTCAGCAGCCGTCCACATCGCCGTAATCGAAACAAATCCCCTGACAAACAGATAAGTGTTTGTCAGGGGATTTTCACTACCGCTATCCATCCGTATCTACTTCCGCGTTGACTTGTTGTTCTTAACCGCTGTGAAGATCGCCCCGAAAATAAAGATCAGGGCAAGAGCCCAGCCAACGAGGGGAGACCATGTCCACAGGTTCCTGGCGGCCATACCTGACAATAAACAAACGATGCCAAGTAAACAAAGCACGGCCGGTCTCATCATCTTTTTTCCTCCTCACACTAGGGCTTCACCGGTACGGTTACGATAAACACCGCGCCGGTTTCGTTATTTTGGGCATGAATCTCGCCCTTGTGAAGGTCGACGATACGCTTGGAGATGGCCAGGCCCAGCCCGTTCCCCTCCCGTTTGCGGTTCCGCGACTTGTCCGCTTTATAAAACCGGTCGAATATTTTATCGATTTCATCCGCCGGAATACCCGGCCCGCTATCCATGAAGCTGACACGGACTTGTTTCCCGGCCCTGGTCAAGGACACGACGACCGTTCCTCCTTGCGGAGTAAACTTGATGCTGTTATCGAGCAGGTTTTTCCATACCTGAAACAGTTGGTCCTGGTCGGCTGTGATGACCGCAGGCTCCAATTGTATCCGGATGTCGATCTCTTTACGCGCCCATAGCGGCTCACTGGCTATAATCACTTTGCGAAGCTGCTCGTCCAGGGGGTAGGTGAGGAGCACGAAGGGATGATGGTCCGATTCCAGCGAAGCCAGCTTTAACAAATTATCGCACAGCCGGGATAGCCGCTCGCTTTCGTCATGGATAATGGTATAGTAGCGCACCCGGTCCTCCTCCTGCACGAGACCGTTCTTCAGCGCATTGGAGAAGCCGCGAATCGAAGTAAGCGGCGATTGGATTTCATGAGATACGTTCGATACAAAATCCCTGCGCATCTGCTCGATCTGCTTCAGTTCCCCCGCCATGCGGTTAAAATGAAAAGCCAGCATCCCCACTTCATCCTTGCGTGTAGCGGCTACTTTAACCTCAAAGTCTCCCTTGGACACTTTCCGGGTCGCCCTCACCATTTCCCTAAGCGGTTTCATCAGATGTTTGGTCGATACAAAAAAGAGCAGAACGCTGCCGATAAGCAAGAAAATAAGCAGAACGATCGTCAAGTTAATTTGGAATTTCACGGAATTGGTGAAGTCCTGCTGGAGCAAAATCGCATAAGGCTGTCCGTTATGATCAAAGGGAACGCCTAGCACCGTAAGGGACATATCCTTCGGATCGTAATGCGGATACGCGGGTCCGTGGTATTCCTGCTTGTTCAGAAACATCGCCCTGACGATCGAAGGGTCTACATCGATTGTCGCGTTACTGCCCATCGGGACGAGAACAGGCTGCCCGCCGTCGAAGCGGTATATATTCAAAAAATAGCTTTTCGGCAGAAAAAAGCCCTTCAGCACCAGCGTGAACGACTCATCCGTCATTTCGTTATACAAATGGATGGAGGAAACCGCCACCCGGTGCATTTCCTCCTGTACGCGATCGCGCAAATAGTTGCCCAAGTAGGTGCTGATCACGTAATATCCAAGCCCTAATATGGATACGACGATGGCAAGGAAAAGTAAAATGACCTTGGCGTAAAGCGACTTAAACATGAGCGACCTCGATCCGGTAGCCGAGTCCGCGTACGGTCACGATTTTCACGGATGGCGCAAGATCGTCGAATTTGTCCCTCAACCGTTTGATATGAACATCAACCGTTCGTTCATCCCCGTCGAAATCGCTGCCCCAGATTTGTTCGATCAGGTCGCCTCTCGTAAAAATTTTGTTCGGATAGTTAGCCAATTTGAATAAAATATCGAACTCCTTGGGCGGCAGGTGCAGCTTTTCTTTATTAACCCGGACCTCGTGCAGCGGCCCGTCGATTTCCAATTCGCCGAAACGGATCACGCTGGCCGTAGAAACCTTGTATCTCTTCAACAAGGCTTTCACGCGCATGATCATCTCCACCGGGTCGAACGGCTTGGCCAAATAATCGTCTGTGCCGACCTGAAAGCCTTTGATTTTGTCTACCGTTTCCGATTTGGCCGAAATCATCAGAACGGGCAAATCGTAATGGCTGCGAATGGTCCGGCATAGCTCCCAGCCGTCCATCTTCGGCATCATAATATCGAGAATGACAAGGCCTACGGAAGCTTCGGAGAGCAGGCGCAGCGCCTCCTCCCCGTCCTCCGCTTCCATAATGCCGTAATCTTCATTCTTCAAGTAAAGCCGGATGAGCTCCCGGATATAAGGATCGTCATCGACTACCATGATTTTAATCATCGGATAAGCCTCCTAATTATTCCATCGGCTTATATCGTAGCATATCGCGCCTTGTTCGTGTTCGCCTATTTGGGAAAGCTACGCGGCCACGTCTCTCTTTGCAAATACCGTCCAGGACACCGCGTTAAAGAGCACAAAGTATGCGGCAAGCACGGCTAAGGAGAAGTTCATGCTCATCCCTTCCATCGGAACCCCGCCGTCCAAATACTTCGTTAAGTCGGTGTTGGCGAACAGCACATATTTCACCCATTCGAATTTGCTGAGTACGAACACGATTAGATTTCCCGTAAAGAGCAGCAGAATCGAGATCGCGACCGCCATGTTCACGCTGCGGAATACGGCGGAAATCATAAAGGCGAGCGTCACGAGCATCAACAAATTGACCGATTTCAGCCCATAGGTGCTCATCGAATGAAGAACCATGGAGCCTTCATGGACGGCGCCGTCTTTCACATACAAGTACGGGTCCGATACGCCTTCGAATCCGTGCGCGATCGAGCCGATGATGAAAGAGGCCGCAAACAACAGGCATAGCAGGATCAGGCCGAAACAAAAGGAGGCCAAATATTTGGAAAGCAGCACCTTGGATCGGCTGACCGGTCTCGTTAACAGCATCTTGATCGTTCCCGCGGAGAACTCGCCGGCCACGGCATCCGACGTGACGATAACGGTAAAAAACGTGACGACCGCGATGTATACCGACAATTCGTTGACCGTTCCCCATACCGAGTTGTAAGGCTTGATGCTATGGGCTATCCGGTATTCGTTCACCATGATCTTGTTTCGAAGCGATTGCACCTCCGACTGAGGCATTTCCGGGTCGCCGACCGTCTTCTGAAGCTGGATATTCTCCTGTTCCAGCTGCGTCTGCCAGTTGCCCTCCTGCGGCGCCTTGTTCTGAAGAAACAGCGGCAGCAGCGTCAACAGCACGAGCAGCACCATGAAGCTCCACGTGCGAAAACGGCTAAAGATTTTCATATGTTCATTACGAACGAGCGACAGCAGATGCATCACGGGCTCCCCTCCTTGTGATTTCCAAAAATTTGTCTTCGAGCGATTTTCCGCGCTTCGAAATGGCATATACCTTCACACCCGTGCCAACTAACCGGTCGGTAATGAGAGGGATGCTCTCCTTCAAGGCTTTCACCGAGAAGCCGTTCGGATGAACCTCCCTGACGAATTCGGACGACATTCCCATCACTTGCTCAGCTCCATACTTCGGCTTATCAACCTCGAAGAAGACGTCCAGCACTTCGTCCGCTTCCTTGACCTCCGCAAGCGATTGAATTTCCACCAACGCTCCGTTTTGAATGATGGCTGCGCGGTCACACATGAGCTCCATCTCGGACAACAGATGACTCGAAACGATAATAGCCGTCCCTTCCACATGAGCCAGCACTTTCAAATAATCGCGAAGCTCGCGGATTCCGGCAGGGTCCAGCCCGTTCGTCGGTTCGTCCAGAACGAGAAGGGACGGCTTGTGAAGCAGCGCTTGCGCTACGCCAAGCCGTTGGCGCATCCCGAGCGAATACGTTTTTACTTTGTCATGGATCCGGTCTTCCAATCCGACCAATTCGACCATTTCTTGGATCCTGTGCTTCGTAATGCCCGGAATCATGCGCGCGAAATGCAGCAGGTTTTTGTACCCGGACATATATTTGTACATTTCCGGGTTCTCCACGATCGAACCGACGAATTTCAACGCTTGCTTTTTCTGATGCCGGATACTGAACCCGTTTATTTTGATCTCTCCGGCCGATAAGGCAATTAATCCGACCAGCATTCGAATGGTCGTCGTCTTCCCGGCGCCGTTCGGACCCAAGAAACCGAATACCTCACCCGGGTAGACGTCCAGTGAAAGTCCGCGTACGACTTCCCGGCTTCCATAGGTTTTGGTTACATTCACAAGCTCCAAAATCGGTTTATCCGATTTTGTTGTTGCCGCAGCATATGGCCCTCCGCTCATCTCCATCTTCAACCTCTCGTTTTGGATTCTTCTGCCAGTATATAGACCGTGTATGAACAATTAATGAACGAATGATGGCGGTTAGATGAAGCCTTCACCTTGCAGCAACGCCAAACAACGGCGTCCCTCGGTAAAGAGGGACGCCGTTGTCTGTGAAGTTTGTATTAACCTGCTTCCTGCATGCCTGTATTGGCCTTCACCAAGATCTCATCGTACTTCGCATCGTTGCGCTTGGACGAGAGCATGGTGCCTGCATAGGCTCCAAGGAAACCGAGCGGTATCGAGATAATGCCGGGATTCGTGAGCGAAATGAGCGGATTGCCGACGAGAACCGCCTTGCCGGCCACCGGGTCCCATACGTTGGGGCTGATCGCCACCAACGCCAGCGCGCTGATCAAGCCTACGAGCATCCCCGTCACAGCGCCGGCCGTATTGAATCTCCGCCAGAACACGGTAAACACGAGCACGGGCAGATTGGCGCTTGCGGCGACGGCGAAAGCGAGTGCCACCAGGAACGCTACGTTGAGCTTTTGGGCGAATAACGCCAGCACGATGGAAATCAGCGCCACGCCGATGGAAGCCAGCTTCGCGGCCTTCACCTGCTCCTTCTCCGTCGCCTTCCCCTTACGTACGATATGCCCGTAGAAGTCATGAGCGAACGCGGATGCCGCCGAGAGGACGAGGCCGGCGACTACGGCCAGTATGGTCGCGAAGGCCACAGCCGATACGAAGGCGAACAGGAAGTCTCCACCAAGCGCCTTGGCCAGCAGCGGAGCCGCCATGTTGCCGGCGGCGTTCGCCTGCACAATCACATCGTTTCCTACAAAAGCAGCTGCGCCGAACCCGAGGAAAATCGTCATCACATAAAACACGCCGATAATCCAGGTGGCGACGACCACGGACTTCCTTGCGGTCGGGGCGTCTTTCACGGTAAAGAAGCGGATGAGAATATGCGGCAGTCCCGCCGTGCCGAGAACGAGCGCCAGATTGAGCGAGATCGTGTCCAGTCCGTTCGTAAACTTGTTGCCCGGATTTAAGAACGCCTCCTTCAGCGGCGTGACCGTAGCCATCTGCTCGAACATATACAGGACATTGAAATTGAATTTGGCGAACACGATCAGCGAAATAATGAGCGTGCCTGCCATGAGCAGCACACACTTAATGATCTGCACCCAGCTGGTGGCCGTCATGCCGCCGAATACGACATATACCGTCATCAGCGCACCGACGATCAAGACGGAGGTCGTATAGTCCAACCCAAGGAGGAGCTTGATCAAGGCGCCGGCTCCAACCAATTGGGCGATCATATAAAAGATGGAAATCGTAATCGAATTGAGCGCCGCGACGCCCCGAACTTTCTTATCGTCGAATCGGGCCGCGATCATATCCGCCATCGTATACTTGCCTAAATTGCGCAGCGGCTCGGCGATCAAATAAAGCACGACGAGATAGGCGACCAGAAAGCCGATGCTGTAGAAAAAACCGTCGAACCCGAAAAGCGCGACCATCCCGGCAATGCCCAGGAATGAAGCGGCGGACATGTAATCGCCCGCTATGGCAAGACCGTTCTGCCAACCCGTTAATCCGCCCCCCGCGGTATAAAACTCGCTGGCGGTCTTCGTCTTTTTGGCCGCGTAATACGTAATGACCAACGTTCCCGCTACGATGACCAAAAAGAGGAGAAATGCCGTATTCATGGATCATCCCGCCTTTCGTAGGCTTGTTTTCGAATCTTCTTTGATTTTCTCCGCCAATTCATCAAACTCGACGGCTTTGCGGGTATACAGAGAGCACAAGACCCAAGTCATAATAAATTGCGCGGAAGCAAATACCCAAGCCCAAGTGATCGAACCGAACGCCTTCTCATTCAGCACTTTCGAATACGAGGTCATGATCGGAAGAACGAAATAGAACACCAGGAAGAAGACCGACATCGGTAAAATAAATCGTTTTTTCTTGGCCATCAGCCTTTGAAAAGAATCGGATCTTACAATTTCACTGTAAGGATTGTGGGATTGTTCTTTCATGGTTGTATTCCCCTCCTATAGATTAGTCCTCGATTGTCGACAAATCGCCCGTAGGAAGCCCAAGCTCTTTCGCTTTCAGAACCCGGCGCATAATTTTTCCGGAACGGGTTTTGGGCAGCTTCTCCAGCACTTCGAACTCCCGCGGAGCCGCATGAGCGGAAAGCCCGGTTTTCACAAACAACCGAATGTGATCCAGCAGCTCGTCAGATGGCGCATAGCCCTCGCGCAGCGCAATGAACGCCTTGATGATTTCCCCCCGCAGCGGGTCCGGCTTGCCGATCACTCCCGCTTCCGCCACCGCCGGATGCTCGACGAGCTTGCTCTCCACCTCGAAAGGACCGACACGCTCGCCCGATGTATTGATCACATCGTCCACCCGCCCTTGAAACCAGAAGTAACCGTCCTCATCCATGTAAGCGGAATCCCCCGATATATACCAGCCGGGGACGGAGAAATATTCGTCATACTTGGCGGGGTTGTTCCAAATTTGCCGCATCATGGACGGCCAGCCGGTTTTGACGGCCAAATTCCCCAGCGAATTAGGAGGAAGCACATTCCCCTGATTGTCTACAATCGCGGCCTCGATCCCCGGGAACGGCTTGCCCATCGAGCCCGGCCTGATGTCCATACATGGCAGATTGACGATCATGTGAGCTCCGGTTTCCGTCATCCACCAAGTATCATGAATGCGCTTGCCGTAAACTTTAAGCCCCCATCGGATGACCTCCGGATTCAGCGGCTCTCCGACCGAGAGCACGTGCCGCAGTTTGCCGAAGCTGTACTTGGCCGTCAGTTCGTCCCCGGCGGACATCAGCATGCGAAACGCCGTCGGAGCGCTGTACCAAACCGTGACCCCATAGTCTTGGAGCGTCCGGTACCAGCCGTCAGCGGAGAATCTTCCTCCGCGAACCAAATTCGTCGCCCCGTTCAGCCAGGGCGCAAAAATTCCATAGGAGGTTCCCGTCACCCATCCCGGGTCCGCCGTACACCAATAAATGTCGTCTTCCTGCAAATCAAGCACCCATTTGCCTGTAATATAATGCTGGATCATGGCGCCTTGAACGTGCAGCACGCCTTTCGGCTTCCCGGTAGAGCCGGACGTATAGTGAAGGATCATCGGGTCTTCGAGCGAGCCCCAGGCCAGCTCCAGCTCCTCCTCCGATTCGGCCATCGCCTGCTTGAAATTCACTTCGCCCGCGGCATATTCCGGCTGCTCGTCCACGATGATCAAATGGCGCAGATTCGGCAGCTTCCCGCGCGGCACACGCTCCTTCAAAGCTGCGGTCGTCACCAGCACCGCAGCCTCGGCATCCGCAAGCCGGTCGGTTACGGCGCCTTCCATGAAGGCCTCGAACAGCGGGCCGACGACCGCGCCGATTTTGAACGCGCCGAGCATCCCGATGTAGACTTCAGGCGATCGCGGCATGAAGAAGAAGACGCGGTCTCCTTTGCTTACGCCCAGTCTTTGAAGCAAATGCCCGAATCGATTGGATAGCTTCCGAAGGTCTTCGAACGTATACGATTCGCGGCGGTGATCGTCTGCATACAAGAGCGCCGTTTTATTTTTCCGGGGTCCCGTCGTATGGCGGTCGATCAATTCATAGGCCATGTTGACTTTACCGGTTGTGTGCCAGCTGAAATCCGCATGTACATCCTCAAACCGGAATGTTCCGTATACGGATTCATAATTTTTCAGATGATGCTGCCCCCCATCGGGAGGTATAATTTCTTTCATTTCCAATGTCCCCATCGGTTAGGATCGCCTCCGCTGCCCTATTTACGCCATTTGTAAGCGCTTTATTATTTTAGCATGGAAAGCACGCCCCGGAGAGCTTTTCGGCGCGAAATGTCAGAATGCCATCCTCAAATTCATAAAAAACGGCCCTAAACGAACGATGGCCGCAGGCCTGCTACTCCCCCTGCAGCCGTTTGATCAACTCTTTGGCCGCCACCCGCGATAAAGGAATTCGGCTGCGCTTCGCGTCCTTCAGAATGACGTTATAAGCGCCGTTAAACCACGGTTCGATCTCATCGATAAATTCTACATTGACCAAATAACTGCGATGCGGCCGAAAAAAAGAGTACCCCGTCAGCTTTTCTTCCAATTCCTGAAGCGTTTGTCGCGTCGCATGCACCTGCCCGTCGGCCATGTGAATCTGCGTCAGCTTCTCTTCTTTGACGGCAAAGCCTACCTTCATAGGCTCGACCACGATCATACGACTCCCGTCATCGATCAACAATTTCGGTTTGATCGATGACGCGAGCGTCTTGACGCCTTCCGCGGCGGCAGGCGCTGCGCCGGCAGCGGAAGGGCCCGCGACCTCTCCGGAGGCCGCCAGCCTGCTGCGTATGCGCTGCAAGGCTTGCCGAAGGCGCTCCTCATCATAAGGCTTCAGCAAATAATCGACGGCCTCCAGCCGGAACGCTTCTAAGGCATATTGCTCATAAGCCGTCGCAAAGACGATGAAAGGCCGCGGCTCGACCTGCATGAGGCTTTGCGCCGTTTGCACCCCATCCAGCCCCGGCATGTGGATATCCAGAAATACGACATCCGGCTTGTGCATGCCCGCCAGCTCCAGCAGCTCGGCGCCATTCGTTGCGAACGGAAGAAGCTCGACATCGTGTTCCCGGGACAATAAGTAGGTCAGTTCTTCCCGCGCCAACCGTTCATCTTCAGCTATCATGACTTTCATTCGTCGATTCACGCCTTTCATCAGCTTGATAGGGAATCGTAAACTCAATGCGGGCTCCGCCCTCCGGCCGGTTGCTGAATCTCAGTCTGGATCCCGGCCCGAACAGGTTGATCAGCCGCCTGTTCACGTTATATAAGCCGAGGCCCGTGCTCTCCGTGCCGTGCGCCGGGACCTGGCCTAATTTGTCCAACAGCCCGGCAGGAAACCCGCTTCCGTTATCCTCTACGGTTACCTGAACCCCGTCCCCGCCGCGGCGCAGCGCAGCGAGAATCTCACCCTGACCGGTCCTGCCCTTCAAGCCGTGGTGAATGCTGTTCTCCACCAGAGGCTGAAGCGTAGACGGCGGAATGGCGACGGCCTCCAGCCCCGGCTCGCAGACGCACTTCACGGAAAGGCGGTCCTCAAACCGGATATGAACGATCCCGAGATACGTCTGCAGATGCTCCAGCTCCTTGTAGAGCGGAACGAGCGGGGATTGGGTCATGGTTAAATTCATTCGCATGTAGCTGCCGAGCTGAACCGTAACCCGTCTGGCCGCGTCGGGGTTTACCCGGATCAACGTAACGATGGCATTCAAGGTATTGAACAAAAAGTGAGGATTGATTTGCGCTTGCAGCGCTTTAAGCTCCGCATCCTTCATCAACCCCCGGAGCTCCTCCGCCATCGCGATGTCGAGCTGAATCGAGATCAGCTTGCTGAGGCCCTTGGCAAAGGCCTCCTCCACCGGACGGATCTGCCTCACGCTATGGTAATACAGCTTGATCAACCCGGCAACCTGTCCCCCGTTCCGGAACGGAACGATAATGGCCGCGCCCAGAGCAGGGTGCTGCGGCTGAATGTGCTCCTTGGCTTTGGCGATTTGAATTTCTCCGGTCTGGATCGCCTTGCGGGACAATTCGGTCTTGATACGCTCCCCTTGAAAGAGACTTGTCGTCCCAATACCGACATGAGCGAGTATTTCTTCCGTATCCGTGACCGCTACCGCGTTGGCGCGAAGCTCGCGGCGGAGTATGTTCGCCGTCGCTTCCGCCGTTTCGAAAGTTAACCCCTGCTTGAGATAAGGAAGCGCCATCTCGGCGATATGAAGCGCGCGTTGGGTTTCCGAGGCCGACGCCCGCTCTTCCTCCCTCAAGACAGCCAATATCATGGCGACGAAGATGCCGACCCCGATACTATTGGCGACGACCATCGGAACCCCGATCAGGTTCACCATGCGGATCGCGGATGCCGAAGATTCCGTGGCGATGAGAATGACGCCCATTTGCAGAACCGGCGCGAACACGCTGATAAACAAAGCCTTCACCGGAGCTATCACTCGTTCTTCGGCAAAAAAACGGGCCACTAAACCGGCAAGGAGACCTATAACCGGCGTTGACCACGCCTCGGCGGCGCCTGTCAGCCCCCCCATCCAATAGGCGTGAACGCCGGATAGAATCCCGGCTCCCGTACCTACGGCGACGCCGCCAAGAAGGCCGGCCATCACAATGCCGATCAAGGCCGAATCCGCCATAGCTTCATCGGGACCGAGAGATGCCGCGAAAAAATAGGAGCCGATTCCCTCCTCCCCGATCGTGACTCCGGCATACGTCCCCCCTATGCTGACCAACCCAAAAAACAGAGAAAACGTCACCCCTGTCTTCCAGTCCATTCTCCGATCGAGCAAGTAACGGAATTGCGGAATACGGGTAAGGATAAACGTAATCAACAATAAAAGGCCCATCCGCTCAAAGAGCAGCAGCGTTAACTGCTCCACCTGTATGCCTCCCCTGGCTTTCACTGATTGTCTGTCTATATTATAACAGAAAATGGAAGATTGCGACCCATGATCATGCTTCCGTACACGGGCAGCCCCTAAGCCTGTCCTTCTTTGGGTTTCTTTCGCCGTTCTTGTATAATAAGCCTACGTCGGAACGTCGCCAAAGGAGCTGAGCTGAAGCGTGTCAAATCGGAAATGGAACCTCGGAATCGCTATCCTTTTTATCGTATTTGCCTGCTTGCTGCTGCAGTTCTTGTTCTCCGCGCTGCGCATTCGCGAGCTGGTCCAGCCCTTGAAAGAAGGCGGAGCGGGCGGCGATGCGAAGCGCCATGTCGTGCTGATCTCCCAGGAGCTGGATAATCCGTTCTGGCGGTCCGTCGAGCAAGGAGCGCGGGAGGCGTCCGCCGAGTACGGAATGCTACTGGAATATACCGGACCGTTCCGGATCAATCCGGCCGAGCAGATCAAGCTGCTGGAGAAAACGATAGCCGCAAAAGCCGATGCGGTGTTGGTGCAAGGCATCAATGACCCGCTGTATCGGCAATTGATCGATAAAGCCGCCGGGCAAGGAATTCCCGTCATTACGGTAGACACGGACGAGCCCGGGAGCCGCCGGCTCTCCTACGTCGGCTCGGACAATCTGGAAGCGGGGAAAAAAATGGGCCAGCTGGTCGTCCAAGCTGCGGGAAGCGAAGGCCGAATCGGGGTGCTGGTCGGCAATGAGCAGGCCGATAATCAAAAGCTTCGACTCGCGGGCTTCGATTCGGTAATCAGCCGTTATCCGGAGCTTACCGTCGTCGCTGTCCGTTCGTCGAACATTTCTCGTCTCCAGGCCGCCGGGCAAGCGGAAGACATCCTGACCCATCACCCGCAGGTCGGGTATATGGTCGGGTTCAGCGCCCTGGATGGTGTCGGGATACTGGAAGCCGCCGGGCGCGTTGGCCCAACAGGGCTGCGCATCTTCGCATTTGACGACTTGGCGGAAACGGTCGAAGGCATCAAGCAATGCAAGATTGCGTCGACCCTTGTGCAGCAGCCCCGCGAGATGGGGTATGAGGCCATATCGCTGCTGCACGATTATTTTCACGGAAAGACGCCGCAGCCGCAGCATTTTACCGCTACCGCTGTGCTTGACCGCAGTACGGTCGGCGCCGGGGAAGGCTGCCGATGACGATTCGAACGAAGCTGCTGGTATTTATTCCGTTGCTGGTTCTGCTCGTCAACTCGGTGACCTTCTTCTTGTTTGAGAGCGGGAAAATCGTGCAGATGAGCTACGGCGTCATGATGGACCGCATCCTGCTGTACAATCAATCCGCCCAAACGGCGGAAGATAATCTCCGGCTGCTTCACGCCTATTTGCTCAATCCGGGCGGAAGCGGCGGCGCCGAGCTGGAGCAAGCGCAAGCCAAGCTGCAGGAGCTGCGCGCGGGGCTTGCCCGGAGCACGAGCTCCTCGCTGCAAGCGTCCTCGCTGACGAGCTACGTCCATATGCTGGACACCCTCATGGAGCAGGAACAGGCCGCGCGCGCCGCGGCGGAAGCTCAAGGCGCACGCGCCGCGCTGGCCCATTACGAGGAAGCGGAGAAAACAACCGCTTATATCCGCGAGGAAGGGCAGCGTCTTGTCGATATGGAGCTTGGCTCCTACCGGCCGGTCTACAAGCAAATTCAACTTGAAACGGAACGCATGAACCGCCTGGGCGCAGCCGTACTCGTCATCAATACGCTGATGAGCGTCGTGCTGGCCGTCTGGATTTCCCGCAGCATTACCGGCCCTGTCAGCCGGCTGGTCGATATGGCCGGACGCATGTCCCGGGGGAACCTCGACCTGGAGCCGCTCCCCCCTCCGCGGCGGTCGGATGATGAGCTTGGCCTATTGTCCGCGGCCTTCGGGCAAATGTCCACCAATCTGAAGGACTTGATCGAGAAGGATAAGGAAAGTCTGGAGAAGGACCGGCTCGTCAAGGAATTGGAGCTTCAAGCGCTGCAAAGCCAGATCAATCCCCACTTTCTATTTAATACGTTGAATGTCCTCTCCAAGCTGGCGCTGCTGGAAGGCGCGGAGAGGACCAGCGATCTGATCGTATCGATGTCGAACCTGCTGCGGTACAATTTGCGCAAGCTGGACCAGCCGGTTACGCTGCGGGATGAGCTTGCGCACGTTCAGGAATACTTTACGATTCAACAGGCCCGCTTCCGCGACCGCGTCCGGTTCGAGCTGGATATCGAACCGGACGCCTTGCAAGTGCCTGTACCGGCGCTAACGCTTCAGCCGCTGGTGGAAAATGCGTTCGTGCATGGCATTGAGGGCATGGAGCAAGGAGCTGTCATCCGTTTGGAGATTGGGCATGTTCCGGAGGGCGTGCGCATCGCGCTGTCCGACAACGGCGGCGGAATGCGCGAGGAAGTTCGCCAAGCCTTGCTGCGGCTGGAGGCCGGAACGGACAACAAGCATTCCACGGGGCTCGGCACAAGAAATGTGTTCAAGCGGCTGCAGCTGTTTTACGGACGCAGCGACCTTGTGGACATTGACAGCGAGCCCGGAAAAGGAACAACGATTACGATTGTAATTCCCTCTGGAAAGGAGGTCGAACCCCTGCATGTACCGGCTGATGATCGCGGATGACGAGGCGCTGGAGCGCGAAGGACTGGAATGGATCGTTCAGCGCATGATGCCGGGAACGTTCCAGGTGATCCATGCGGAGAACGGGCGGACGGCGATTGAACGCGCGGAGGAGCATCGTCCGCATATCGTCATGATGGATGTCAATATGCCGGGCATCCAAGGCTTGGCGGCTATACGGGAAATCAAAGAACGTCTTCCGGATACGAAATTCGTGCTGGTGACGGCCTATGATTATTTTGCTTATGCCAAGGAGGCGCTTTCGCTAGGCGTGAAAGAGTACATCGTCAAACCGGCTAAGCGGGAGCAGCTGGTCGGCACGCTGGAGCAGCTGGTCCGCGAACTGGACCAGGAGAAACGCAAGCGCGCCGATGAACTGGAGCTCAGGCATCAAGTCTCCCAACTGCTGCCTCTGGTGGAAAATGAGCTTGCCTTGATGTTCATGGTCGATCACATGGTGGACGCCGGTCCCGAGCAGCTGTCCGAATGGCTCGGCTTCCCTCTCGATCAAGGCTGCGCGATCGTGGTCGCCTTCCCGGAACACTTCTACACCCCGGACAAGAAAAAAATGTACGATAACATCCGCAGCTTTGCCAAGACGCACGGATCGGCCTGCATCGTCAGCTCGGTGATCGACCGGCACATGGCGATTTTCTTGCGGAAACCGCCCGGAGCCCGGGAGGACGATTGGAAAGAAGACGTTAAACGGTACGGGGAGAAGCTGTGCGCTTTGGCGGAACGGCAAGCAGGCTTTGCAGTCTCGGTCGGCATCGGGTCGACCCGGAACGGTGCGGACGGCTTGCGCAAGTCTTACTTTGAAGCGGTGTTTGCGTCCACCTATTTCGAGATCGGCGGCAAGGTGTGCCACTTCGACGAGCTGAAGCAAGGAGCGGACGGAATCGTCCCGGAACCGGAGAAGCCGTCCTTAACCGGGGGAGGCGATCAACGATCCTACGTCATCTCCGCCCTGCAGCGCATTCGCGAAGAACGCGAGGAGCAAACCTTAACCGTCCTTGACCGGGCCAAGAGCTATATTCGGGAAAGATTCACCGAGGAGGTATCGCTCGAGGAGGTGGCGGACTTCGTCCACCTGAATCCGCACTACTTCAGCAAAATTTTCAAGCAGCAGGTGGGAGAGACGTTCATCGACTTTGTCACCGGCTTGCGGATCGATAAGGCCAAAGCGCTGATCGCCTCCGAGCAGCTGAGCCTCAAGGAAGTATGCTACGAGGTCGGTTACAAGGATCCGAACTATTTTAGCCGGGTGTTCAAAAAAGTCACCGGCGTTACCCCTACCGAGTATCGCAGCCAAATCAAATAGGGCGGCGCGCGAGTCCATGCCTTCACGGCATGGACTTTTTTGTGATGGGCAGACAAGAATGTGCTAGTTATTTGATCATCGGGAAGCAAATTGCGGATAGTGCGAATTAAATGCGGGAAGAACACTGATAAGTGAAGAAGATTGCCGTCTGGGTCCCCAGATTCACATGATATAATGAACCTCGTTCTGATCGAAAGAAGCCTTCTTACCGGACGATGCACGGAACAACCGGTAAGCTGGCGCGAGAACGGAAGGGAGAAATGAAGTTGGAACTAACGATCAACAGGCACCAAGAACAAGTGAGCATGAAGTTTGTTACGCTTGTTTCGATTGTAGCCGCTTTGGGCGGTTTATTATTCGGATTTGACACAGCTGTGGTGTCGGGAGCCATCGGCTTTATGGAACACCGCTTTCAATTAAATCAGGTGGAAGTCGGCTGGGCCGTCTCCAGTCTCATTATCGGCTGTATTGTAGGCGCCGCCATGTCCGGTATGTTAAGCGACAGATTCGGCCGGAAAAAAGTATTGATCACTGCGGCGATCCTGTTTATCATAGGCTCCGTCGGCTCGGCCATTCCGGATACGTTCTCCGCCTATATTATGGCCCGTATCCTCGGCGGAATCGGCATAGGCATTACCTCCACCCTATGCCCGCTCTATAACGCGGAAATCGCTCCCGCCAAATACCGGGGGCGTCTGGTCGCTCTAAACCAGCTGGCCATCGTTACCGGTATCTTCCTTACTTATTTCGTCAATTTGTGGATTGCCGGTTCCGGAGACGACGCTTGGGACATTGCCACCGGCTGGCGCTGGATGTTCGCCGTAGGCGCCGTTCCCGGCCTCTTGTTCCTGGCGCTGCTCTTCTTCGTGCCGGAAAGCCCCAGATGGCTGATCAAGCAAGGAAGGCCGGCAGAAGCGCTGCCGATTCTATTGAAGATTCACGGCGATGAACTGGCCAGACAAGAAGTATTGGATATCAAGGAATCGTTCAAGCAGGAAAACGGCTCGATCCGGCAATTGCTCAATCCCGGGCTGCGGATCGCGTTGATCGTAGGCGTGGGGCTGGCGATCCTTCAGCAAGTTACAGGAATTAATGCGATCATGTATTACGCTCCGGAAATATTCAAGGAAACGGGCGCCGGCACGAACGCCTCGTTGATCCAGACCATTCTGGTCGGGTTGATCAATTTCCTGTTCACCATCTTGGCCCTGTGGCTCATCGATAAGGTAGGCCGCAAAGCGCTGCTGCTCGTCGGCTCGTCCTTGATGACGCTATGCCTCGTTGTCATAGGCTTCGCTTTCCAAACGGGTCATACTTCCGGCCCGCTGGTGCTTATCTTTATTTTGCTGTACGTGGCCTCCTTCGCCATATCGCTCGGACCGGTCGTCTGGGTCGTTTTGTCCGAAATCTTCCCGAACCGCATCCGCGGGAGAGCTACGGCTATCGCGGCCATGGCGCTCTGGGCGGCGGATTACGTCGTTTCTCAATCGTTCCCGCCCATGCTGAATTCCGCAGGCCCGGCGATTACTTTCTGGATTTTCGGCTTCATGTCCTTGTTCACGTTCTTGTTCACCTGGCGCGTCGTACCCGAGACGAAGGGGAAATCGCTGGAGGAAATCGAAGCTTTATGGACGTCCGCCCAAGGGGCCCGAAACTCATAATCGAATAGGCGGGAGTGACAAACCCCCGCCCTTCCCGCCCTCCCGCTTCCCACAAGGAAATCGGGAGGGCGTTCTTTGTATTCCGGGATATTCCCCAAGGACCGTGACGCGAGTCGGCCATCCTGAGCCGCCCACTCGGTCCGGCTATCCTATGATGGAACATATTGGCGGAACAGCCGCTCGATATACGCCTCCCGCTCCTCCTGCCGCGCATAATCGATACCGTATAAATCCGGAAGCTGCTTGTGCAGCAGTACGGGATAAATGACGGCAGCCATGAGCTGGAGCCCGAGCTGCTGAAGCTCGGGCTCCCCTTGGATGCCCGTAACCTGCTTCAAACTATCGGTAAAAGCCGTAATCCCTCTCTTCTGCGATTCCGCTAATGCGGGATTCGCTTCCTCGGCAAACATCATCTGGCTGACCAGGCTTTTCGTAACCCCGGGATACAGAACGGAAATTTCCGCAAATTTTTTCAAAAAAGCAAGCAGTCTTTCGGAAGGACTCCGGTTTGCCTGCTCCAGCAGGACGTAGGCGCCGCCAAGCGTCCGGATGAAAAATTCCATGGCCTGCCGGATCAGATTCTCCTTCGTACCGAAATGATAATTGAGCGCGGCATTATTCATATTTGTCCGTCTCGCCACTTCCCGGGTGGTGATCTTCTGAATCCCTTCCTGCCCGATGATTTCGAGAGCGGTTTGAATAATCAGCTCTTTCGGTCCCACGGTACAATTCCTCCTTGTCACTCTTTCATTTCGTAGAGGCCGGCTATGTGCTGATCGGGGCGCACCAGCGCAAACACGATTCTTTGAGCGTCCTGGACCCGGTATTCCGAGGTTTGGCCGATCAGGCTCACCTCTTCCACGATCGGCACCGGAGCTTTATGGACGAACAAGCCGGCCTTGCGGCGCTCCATCGCCTCATCCTTCAAACCGATGGACAGCAGCGTATGTTCAAGCCTGTCGGGGAGAAGAAGCTTAGCTGCTTTCCCCCGAAAAGGAATCCGTTTACCGGCTACCCAGCACCCGAACGAATCGAGCGGCTTCCACGGACCTTCAACCTTGTGATCCGCCGAGCGGTTGACCGGAAGAATTTGCTTCAGCAGCGCTTCCTTTTCCGTCATCCCTTTGGCGGCGGAAGGAACCAGCGATGCGGCTCGCAGCCCTATAGAACGCAAATTGGCCAAGACCGGATTCGACAGCGCCATATTCTTGAAAATTATGGCGTTCGCCCCCTGAACCTCGTCCGAACCGGCGCGCTGTTCCACTTCGTAATCGCGTAGCAGCGCATCCGTCATCAGACTTCCATTATACACCTGCGCCAGTCTCCAGCCCAGTCTCCACGCTCCGAGCAAGCCGATCATCATGCCCGCTCCCGCGGAGGGACCCATAGCGTGCGCAGCGTCCCCGACAAGCAGCCATCTCCCCTTCCGGTACGCATCGCTTTGACCTTGCCCCAACCTGAAGGCGCTGGCCCATAGGAAACGTTTGATCGAAACGTCCGGTTTCACCCGTCGAAGCAAAGATGTAACGGCTGCTTCCTCGGTCATCTCCTTGCGGTCTTCCCCCGGATTAAGCCGGTAAATGAACCGCCAGGTGCCTTCTCCGAAATAGAAGAAACCATAGGGTCTAGCCGGATCAAGCACAATGCTCGATATCTCCTTGGGCAGATCCGTTTCCATCTCAAAATCCGCCACAGCGGAGTCTGTTCCATAATCCCGCCACTTCGTTCCGATGCCAAGCGATTTCCGGACCATGCTTCTCGCACCGTCCGCGCCCACTGCCCACGGCGCATGGAGAACGTATGGACCGTCCGGACCCTCAACTGTAATAGCTGCCCGCCCTTCCGTTTCCCCCACTTCAACGACCCGATGATTACGGCGAATTTCCACCATGCCCGTGTGTTTGGCGGCTCTCTCCAGCAGAGCCTCCGTATCGTGCTGCGGAAGCTGTGCCGTATAGCCGTAGGGGCTGGCCAAATCTTGAAACGAAAGGCTCAGCAGCTTGCCCCGCGGACCCCGGAAGTCATGCGCCGTTCTGAAAACAGCCGCTTGGTCGAAAGCTTCCTTCAACCCCAGCCATTCAAGCAGCTCCAATCCTCGGGGCATCCATACAATAGCGCGCGACTCATGCCGCGGTGTCGGCCCGCTGCGGGATTCCAGTATAATCGTAGGCACCTGGTACCGCGCCAGAATAAGGGAAAGCGCAAGTCCGACAGGGCCTCCCCCTACAATGGCAATTCGTTGATCTTGCTCCTTAAGCAATGTATCCGTCATTCGCGTATGCCCCTTTTGCTCAAATCGTTAGATTCAATCAATTGATTTAATCGTTTGATTAACAGAATATCACCAAACAAATCCGTCGTCAACCGCTGCTCGATTGTGAAAGATCAAACCGGACAACATTTATCAATGCTCATGACCGGGAGCCCTTGCGAGCATATAAAGAAAGTGTTCAGCTCCGCTGAACACTTATCGTTTCGTATCGTTATCCATGAATGCGGCAAACTTTACGTTCGCGGCTTGTTGCTGCACCGTAAAGCTCCGCTTCTCCGGAAGAAGTTTCCGTTCTCTCCTTGCTGTCGCCCTCAGCAATAGGCCACTTCACAGGCTGAGCCCAAGGGAATCACTTCATAAAGATACTGCCGAATCCGTTCCTTCTCTATATCGTTAACGGGGGGGTTGGCGTGGAAAGCAAAATGAATGGTGCCGCTAATGGAATCGTACCTGTCAAAGGTCAGACTGCCATAAGGAAACATGCGGTTCATGACCGCGGTGATTCCATGTTGATCCAGGCTTCTGTTCATAGCAGCTTGAACAATGGGTGCCGGCAGTTCATGTACTTGCGGAACTTTATCGTTTTGGACCATGTTGTAGGATTTAACTTTAAAGCAAACGTTCGGAAGCAAGTGACCGGAAGCAAACTGCTTCAAGCTGCCTATCTCCTTATCAGGCAAATCCAGGTCGTTGTTCCACGCATAGATCGTAGCCGTATTTTTACCCTGCGAATGGATCCTTACATATCTGATGTGAGGAAAACGATTTTTAATTAAATGCTCCGATAATAAACGGGTCCCCATTGTCATCACCTCGTATGATGAAGAATTTTAAACCGCCTTACTGTTAGCGCTTTCATTTCTGCGATCAACATGTTCGCCGCTGTCGTTCACCCCCCTGTAAAGATGCGTAACCCACTTCAATATTTTAACAAATTCGCCATAAAAATAATACCCCTGTTTCTTGGACACACGCAGTCGAAATAAAAGAACCCTTGATCCATCAAGGGTTCTTCGTCATTGCGTATTCGCCTACCTTCGGCCTGCCTCGAATTTGCTGATGCTTGATTGCGCGATTCGTAAGATACACGCCTGTAACGATCAACACGGTGCCCAGCAGATGATACAAATGAATGGATTCTCCTGTAAAAGCCGTCGCAAATATGGCGCTGAACAAAGGAATCAGATTAAGAAACCCGGCGCAGCGCTGCGGACCGGCTAATTCAATGGCGCGATTCCACGATAGAAAAGCGACGATGGAAGCGAACAAGCCGATATACAGCAGCCCGACGATCGAAGACGGACTCCAGTCGATTTCAGGCGAGAGCGTGACCAGTTCAACGGCGGAGAGCGGGATCAACAGCAGCAAAGCTGCCGCGACCTGCACCAGCAAGAAGGGAGTCGCCGGAAAAAGCCCGGCCGCTCTTTTCATACCGACCGAGTACAAGGACCACATGAAAATGGCCAGCAGCATATACAGATCGCCTTTATTAAAGGATAGCGCCGTCAGGGCTTCCAAGCTGCCCCGACCGATAATCCAACATACGCCCGCCATCGAAATAAGGACCCCTGGAAAAGCAGACCAGGCGATTTTCTCTTTGATCATCAACCAAGTCAACATCACGACCATAATCGGGGTTGCCGAATTCATTAAGGAGGCGTTAATCGAACTGGTAAATTGTACGGCCACATACGTTAACGTATTAAAACCCGCTACGCCGGTCGCGGAAAGAAAAACAATCATTTTCCAGTGACGACGAAATTCGGCTCGCAGCGACCATGCCTCCTTGCCCAGGAAAGGGAGCAGACACAGGAAGGCGATGCACCAGCGTACAGTGGCAAGCGTCAGCGGCGGAATGTGCGTGACAAGCGCTTTGCCGGCAACAAAGTTGCCTCCCCAAATACAAGCGGCCATAACAAGCAGCACATAAGGCGAATTTCGAATCATGAGATACCGGACTCCTTTTAGGCAAACTCTTCCTTAGCATTAAGGTTAGTATATGCCACTCCGGGCTGTAAAGAAACGATTATTTTAATCAATTAGCCGCTCTCTCCGGCAGGTTGAGCCGTTACCCTATTCTCGTTGCTCGCTGCGATCAGGCACCAGGCCACGATTACAAATACCAGAATATATCCCAGCAAAGCTCCGGTATTATGCCAATATTGACTCCAATCTCCAGTCGAAATTACGCTGCGGAAGCCTTGCACGGCATAAGTCATCGGCAATAGCTTGCTTACATACTGAATAAAAGAAGGCGCCAATTGCAGCGGAAAGGTTCCTCCCGAGGATGCATTATGGGATGAAACGGCGGTAAAGGTATATAATCCTTGTCTTGGGTTACACGTTCAATCCATAGGCTTCCGCCAAGTACTCTACCAGGTGGACCGCACGCATGCTGCCTCCCAAATTTTCACGCTCGATGCCTACTTTCATCTGAAGCAGGCAGCCTGGATTGGTAGTGACAATCGTCGTAGCCTTTGTATCTTTGACATGTTCCATTTTGAGATCCAATATGTCCATCGAGGCCTCGTAATGAACCATATTATAAATTCCGGCTGATCCGCAGCACATATCCGCCTCTTTCATCTCGACCAATTCGACGTTGGGTAATTGTCGAATCAATTGAACCGGCTCCCGGGTTACACGCTGAACGTTGGTCATGTGGCAAGACCGCTGATACGTAACCCTTTCAGCGGGCCGTTCTTTTCCTTTAATTCCTCCACATAAGGCAAGAATCTGGGATATATCTCTCGTTTTCCGAGCAAACCTTTGCGCCCGTTCCGCCCATTGCGGTTGATCGGCCAGCAAATGATCGTATTCCACCATCATCCCGCCGCAGCCGCCCGCATTGTTGACTATAAAATCGGCGGCCTCCGCTTGTTCAAACGCATCGATATTTCTTTTCGCCAGCCTTTTACTTTCTTCCATTTCTCCCGTATGGGCATGCAGCGCGCCGCAGCAGGTTTGGTTCTCAACCACGATGACATCGCAGCCAACCTCGGCAAGGAGCTGGATGGACAGCTGATTAATTTTTCTGAACATGGCGTCCATAACGCAGCCGACAAAGAACGCTACGGTATATTTTTTGCTTCCTTTAGCGGGTGTATAGGCAGGGAGACTGGACCGTTCCCAAGGGGATACCGCCGGCGATGTGATCGCCTCGAATTCGCCTAAGTGAGCGGGCGCCATTTTCGTCAATCCGCTTTTTCTGGCCAGCTTTTGGGCGCCGCTCTTCTCATAGATCCACATCGCGTTGCCAATCAGATTCATCGCCTTACGGCTGGGAAAAACTTTCTTCAACAACGTGTTGCGCAAAATTTTGACGGGTAAAGAATGCTTTTTTCGACGGGTAACGGCCGCGCGCGCGGATTCGAGAATGGCGCCGTATTCTACGCCTGTGGGACATACGGTTTCACAAGCCCGGCAGCCCAGACATAAATCGAGCGGCTCCTCTAAAACAGAGAGGTCCGTTATCCTGCCCTCCCCGGCCATTTTCACCAAATTAATCCGTCCGCGCGGGGAATGCGTTTCCTTACCCATGGTCAGATAAGTCGGGCAGACAGGCAAACAATATCCGCATTGAACGCATTGGTTCGTTTTCTCATAGTTTAATTCTTTACGTAATGCCGCAAGGTTGTCACTCATTCGCTCAACACCAACTTTTGCCCGGGCTCGGGAAATATTTTGCCGGGATTCATAATGTTGTTCGGATCCCACGCTTCCTTAATTCGCTTCATCATGTCCAGGCCGGCCGCACCCAGCTCCATCTCCATAAAAGGCGCTTTCATGGTGCCGATGCCATGTTCTCCCGATAACGTTCCGCCCAGCTCAACGGCCGCTTCGAATATTTCGGCAACCGCCTGCTCTACGCGCAGCATTTCTTCTTTATCCGATTTGTCGGCAATGATATTGGGATGCAGGTTTCCGTCCCCGGCATGACCGAAAACAACAAGGTGCAGCCGGTACTTTTCCTTAATCTGCTGCAGCCTGCGGCACATTTCCGGTATTTTGCTGCGGGGGACGGTCGCATCCTCTGAAATTTTGGTCGGCTTGATCCTCGCAATAGCCGGAGAAACGAGCTTTCTCGCCTTCCATACGTCTTCCTGTTCTTCCTTCGTTTGCGGAACGCGCACTTCCCTCGCTCCTGCCGCCTTGCATACCTTTGAGACTTGTTCAGCCTCATCGCGCACCGCCATAGGATGACCGTCAAGTTCAATGAGGATCATCGCATCCGCATCCAGGGGTAAGCCGGACGGCTGGTAGTTCTCTACGGCCACCATAGAAGCCTGATCCATCAGCTCCATTTTGGAAGGCAGTATGCCGGAGGATAAAATCTGCGAGATCGCTTTACCTGCGTCAACCAGGCTGTCAAAGACAGCCATAACGGTTTCGGATGCGGGAGTTTTCGGAATGAGGCGCAAAATCGCCTTTGTAATAATACCAAGGGTGCCTTCCGAGCCAACGATAAGCTTGGTTAAATCATACCCCGTTACATTTTTAACCGTTCTTCCTCCCGTGCGAATGATTTCGCCTTGCGGCGTAATCATTTCAAGCCCGATCACGTAGTCCTTGGTCACGCCGTACTTCAATCCGCGCGGCCCTCCGGAATTCTCAGCCAAGTTGCCTCCTATTGTAGATACATGGGAGCTGCTCGGGTCAGGCGGGTACATCAGGCCTTTGGCTTCAGCCGCTTTATGAATATGGGCTGTCAACACGCCCGGAGATACGACAGCGACTAAATCTTCCTCATCAATCTCGAGCAGATCGTCCATGACGGATAAATCGATGACCATACCGCCCTTCACCGGAAGAGGCCCGCCGCTTAAGCTGGTCGCTTGACCGCGCGGGTAGACGGGAATTTTCTCGCGATTGGCGTATTTCACCAGCTCCGCTAATTCTTCCACACTTTTCGTTTGTATGACGATATCCGGAAGATAGGTCCCAAACGAGCCGTCAAAAGAATAACTGAAACGATCGCTCTCATCCGTCAGCACTCTGCCGGTTTGAACGATGCTTGCAATCTCTTGGATATGAATAGCGGTCATGGACTTCATGATTTCCTCCTTTTGCCGTTTGTTTAGAAGAACAGGCTTAACTTTTTCTCTGCATTCTTGAGATGAATGGCGCACTGAATTTTGGCCAATTCCGGTTCTTCCATTTCGATGGCTAATAAAATGTCCTGATGTTCTTTATAGACGGCTTTCCGTTTCTTTTTTAAACCCAAATTGGACTGGAGCGTTATTTTTAACGATCTCTCGTAAAGGGAGGATAAGTTCTCCATCGCCTGGATCATGACCGGATTGTGCGTGGCTAAGAAGATCGACCGGTGGAACTCCATATCGGGCTCCATTCCAATTTTGCTGTCATCGGCAAGCTCAACCTCCAGCCATTGAAGCGCCTGCCTCATTCGTTCCAATTGTTCGGGGGTTCGTCTCAACGCAGCATAATAAGCAGCCTCAGGCTCTAAAATTTTTCTCATTTCAAATAAATATTTGATCCACTCCGCATCATCGTTCTCAATCCGGAGATTATTTAATATAGGCGAACCGATTCTTTCTTCTACAAAGCTTCCTCCACCCTGCCGCGAGTTAATCACACCGGCTGCGCGAAGCACACTCAACGCTTCCCGTATAGGAATTCGGCTTACGCCAAAATGTGCCGCCAGTTCCATCTCCGTCGGTAATTTCGAACCCGGCGGGAACTTTCCCGACTCAATCATATTTAACAAGTCACGAGAGATGATTTGCGAAAGTTTTTCTTTGGACATCTGGTTCTCCAATTCCTTTTTGTTAGATTAATTTGTATTACAAATATTAAGGTTTTTGTTGCATAAAGTCAAATAAATTGCGAGATTATGCCATTGATTCGCTTCGAATCGTTCAGATCGTCCCGAAAAACTCTGAATATTGTAATACAAATTAGCTTATGCGCCCCTCAAACGGAACGACCATAACTTCGACATCTCAGGCCGGAATCCTTTGTACGGGTTACGTGTAGCTCAACAAGCGTCGCCGCACTCCTGATGAAAGGTTCTCCTGAAAATAAAAGTTCATTATGGGTTGATCCCCCATAATGAACTTTAGGATTCATGACCTATACGGATATGGGGGCGCGAAGGTTTTGCGCCTTAGTTCAACACCTTGCCCTTGGTTTCAGGCAAGAAGGCTATGACGAGCAGCGCAGCCAGCGCAAAGGCGATGGCAAGGAAGCCGAACGCGGCGCCTAACCCTATGCTTGTCGCCATAAAACCTACTACCGTAGGAGCCGTCGCAGCAATGCCGCGTCCGAAATTATAACAGAAGCCTTGTCCGGTTGCGCGAATTTCTGTCGGGAACAATTCGGCCAGAACCGATCCGAAACCGCTGAAATACCCGGAGCCAAAGAAAGCGACGAAAGGTCCCAACAATAAGAGAGAGGTGGCATCATGCGTCATCCCGTAGACGGGCACCAGAAGGGCCGCCATGACGAAAAACAGGATAAATGTCTTCCTCCGTCCGATCTTATCGGCCAAAAAGCCGAATGTTACGTAACCGAACCAGGCTCCCGTTTGCATGATCACAATCCAGGTCGTTGATTTGAGAATATCAAGTCCGGCTCCGCCTTTATCGATCGGTGTCCCCAAGTAGGACGGAATCCAGGTAAATAAGCCCCAGTAACCGAATTGCGCGCAAACGCTTAAAGCAGCGCCCAACATGGTCCAACGAATAATTTTACTCGAAAATAGCTCCAGCAATTTAGGCTTGGCTTGTTTTACTTTGGAAGATTCTTGTTTCATTTTTTCCCATATTTCCGGTTCTTTCGTTCCTTTTCGAATCCAGATGGCGACTATAGCCGGGATAATACCGAAGAAAAAGACACCTCTCCAGCCCCACAAGGGAGAGATAAGGCCCGCTACGATTGCGGCAAACGCATAGCCGATGGCCCAAGCGCTTTGCACAAACCCCATAGCTTTACCGCGATGCTTCGCATCCCAGGTTTCTGTAATTAACGCCGCTCCGGCAACCCATTCTCCACCCATACCAATGCCAAGCAGCAAACGGAATACAGCCAGTTGCGTAACCGTTTCAGAAAATCCGCACAGGAAAGTAAAGATCGAATAAACGAAAATACTTAGCATTAATGATTTGGTACGCCCGTATCGGTCTGCTACCATGCCGAATAATATGCCGCCTACGGCAGAGCTCAACAAAGTAAGCGTTGCCAAAAAACCGCCGGTCGTTTTGTCCATCTGTAAATCCGCCATCACATGAACAAGAACCATGGAGTACAGCATGACGTCCATCGCATCCAGAGCCCAGCCGGAGCTTGCCGCAATCAAGGCTCTCCATTGGTTTTTCGTGACCTCTTTATACCATGGCTTATTCGATACTTGTACTTGAGCCATTTGTTTGATCCTCCCTTTACTTGTATTTAAGTTAGCCCGATTAATTCAGCCGGGTTGGAACAGGCCATTTGTTCAACCTCTTTTTCCGTCAAACCGTGCTCCAACAAGATTTGTATGAAATGGTTATACCCTTCCGTAGGCGTCGGATGATTCGCTTGGCCAAAATCGGTTTGCAGGATGCATTTATCAAGCCCGATCTGACGAATGCCTTGAACAAGCTCATCCGGCTCGATCGATTTCCACAGCGGCATCAACGTTAACATGGACTTCTCTACATAAGCGCCCATTTTCACTAATTCAATTTGGAGAGACAGGTCCATCTTATTAATTTTCAAATCGGGATGGGCGACAAGCACCTTCTCAACCCCTCGTGAAACGGCTGCTTCCACGACAATCCGGGTTTCCAGAGGGGATAAATGACCCGTAGCCAATACGGCCCCGCTGCCCTTAATTAAATCGATAATGTCATAGACAACGGGAAGCAAGCGGCCGTCTTCCGCAAGAACCGTAATCCCTTTCTGGGGCAATAAACGAATCGTCGATTTCATTTCCTTGTAGTCGCTCTTTCCCCCGTAATGCTCAAGATGATGTTTGGCCGATCCTGTGGGCATCCAGATCAATTTGGCGCCTTGTTGAATCGCCATATCAACGGCATAAGGGTTAAGACCTCCCACATACTCATTCAGAACGAGGGAACCGTAAACCTCGATTCCGTCAATCACTTTACTGACCAGTTTCGCTCTGGAAACCGTCGATTCTTCGTGCGCCTTTAATACAATCGCGCGCATCCCCGCCTTTTTCGCTTGTTCCGCCAGCTCCAAATCATTGACCGATCTGGGAAAGATGCTCGGACTGGAATGAACGTGAATGTCGATAGCACCCTTCAAATGGTTCATGAATCTCACCTTCTCTTGTCTTAAATCTTTATAGAGAATTTCTCGTCCTTCCACGGAACGATAATATCTATAACGCTTTCATTTAAGGGCACGACTTCGACCTGCTGTCCGGTTCTTCGGATCTCCAGCAACCGGTCATGGCCCGGAACGACAATGTCCGCCCATTGTTTGACGGCGTTAATACTCTCCCTGCTTCTTGCATCGTCCCATGTCATGGCAACTTCACCGGTGATCAATTCGGATATGTTCTTGACGGTGTCGGATACGAGCGCCCATTTTTTCCCTTGATAGTCCAGAAGGATCGAGTACAGTCCCGGCGTATGGCCCGGGGTATGGATCCAATTCAGTCCTTCGACGACACCCGATTTGCCGGACAATAGCGATAATCTCCCGGAATCTCTCAGCGCCGGATACATCTCGGCAGGAACGGCAAGATCGGCTTCCCCATTGTTCTCGATATGCGTTACTTCTTCTTCATGCAAATAAAAGGTCGCATTAGGAAAAAGAGGGTAATTGACAGCGTGATCAAAATGAAAGTGACTTAATAAAACCGTCCCTATATCCTCTCTGTTCACGCCTAGCTCTTGTAATCTGGTTAAAAGCGCGCCGCGCTCGTTGAATCCCACCGTATCAAACAGAATGGGCGACTTCCCCTCCTGTCGAATCAATACGCAGCTGCTCCATCCAAGAAACCCGCGACTCGAACGGCCTGGAAAGCCCTGAAACAAGAGATCAACCCGCATACTTTAAAACCACCGCTTTTCTGTTTGAGAATTGTAAATTCGGCTAACTTGTATCATATTTGTACTACAAATTGTTATTACAAATTTCCGTGATCTTGAAGACCATATTCTTTTTTTACCCCTATTTTCCCAAGCAATAAAAGAATACAATAAGATTCACAAAATGTCCATATGCAATCCATGAATAATTTTTATTTAATTTGTATGACATGCACGCTATAATTGTATTACAAGTTTATACTTATTGCTCAAGAGAAAGGTGATAAAAAAATGTACGATTATCTCATTATCGGCGGCGGTATCGTCGGTCTCTCCACCTGCTATTCCCTCATTCAAAAATATCCGCAAGCCAAAATCGCCGTCATTGAAAAGGAAAGCACCCTTGCCTTTCATCAAACAGGCCATAATAGCGGAGTCATTCATTCCGGCATTTATTACAAACCCGGAAGTTTGAAAGCCAATCTGTCCAAAGAAGGAGGCGAGCTGCTGCGCGCTTTCTGCGACCGGCATCATATTCCTTACGAGATGTGCGGCAAAGTCATTGTGGCGACCGAGCAAGAGGAGCTGCCGCTGCTGAACCGTCTATATACGCGCGCTCTTGAGAATAAACTGGATGTGTCCATGATCGATTCCGGTCAGCTCAAAGAAATTGAACCCCACGCCTACGGAATAAGAGCGATTCACGTGAAAGCAGCCGGCATCGTCAAATACAAGTCTGTTGCGGAAGCGCTTGCCAAAGTCATTCGGGAGCAAGGAGGAGACATTCATTTAAGCACCAAAGTGGAAAATATCGTAGAGGGTCCGGACCGCATTCAAGTCGAATGCTCAGCCCAAACGTTCCATACCCGCTATCTGATCAATTGCGCGGGACTGCACTGCGATCGCATCGCCGCCAACCAAGGACTCAAGCCCGGTATGAAAATCGTGCCTTTTCGCGGCGAATATTATGAGTTAACGCCTGAAAAACATCATTTGGTTAAGCATTTGATCTACCCGGTGCCCAATCCGAATTTCCCTTTCCTGGGCGTTCACTTTACCCGTATGATCGACGGCCATGTCCATGCGGGTCCAAACGCCGTGTTAAGCTTTAAACGGGAAGGTTATCGCAAATCCGATTTTAACTTTAAAGATTTTACTGAAGTCATGATGTATCCTGCCTTTTGGAAAATTGCCCGGCAGAACATCGGCGAAGGCTGGAAAGAAATGGCCCGTTCTTGGAGCAAAAAAGTGTTCGTCCGCAGTCTTCAACGGTTAATACCCGAAATCCGGGAAGACGATTTGGTTAAATCGGAGAACGGGGTCAGGGCGCAGGCGCTTACGAAGGATGGAAAACTGGTGGATGACTTCATGATCGTGAGCAATCCGCGTTCCATTCATATCCTGAACGCTCCCTCGCCGGCGGCGACCGCTTCTTTGGCGATCGGCCGGACCATTTGCGAGCGCATACCGGAACCGGTACATTAAGCTCCGCTCCTTCCTCAAGAGCAAAGCCCCGAAGAATCCTCTTCGGGGCTTTTTATCGATCCTATTTAACCGCGGCTCAGCAGCGCGCGATCAATCGCGCAAGCAAGGCGGTTCGCTGCGGAATCTCGCCGATCCGCACATATTCCAAGGGTGAATGCGCGTGATCACCGCGGGCGCCCAGACCATCGAGAGTCGGTGTGCCGACGGCCGCTATGAAGTTGCCGTCGCTGACGCCGCCGGTCGATGTCTCCTCCAGGGAGACGGCCAGCTCGCTCTGCGCAATTTCGCGGGCCAGCGCATACAACGCCCCCGCCGCCTCCGACCGCTCCATCGGAGGACGCGTCATGCCGCCCGAGACGGACAGCTCCGCGCCCGGCAGACTGGGAGCCAACGAGGCGAATACCGCTTCGATCCGTCTCGCCTCGTCCAGCGTAGCCACCCGCACATCGATTTCGGCCTCGGCATAATCGGCCACCACGTTGGCGCCGATCCCACCTTGAATGACACCGACATTCAAGGTGGTTCCGAGGGAATAATCGGTCATGCCGTGCAGCCGCTGAATGTGGCGGGCCAGCTCTTCAATAGCCGACACCCCTGCTTGCGGATTAACGCCGGCATGGGCGGATCTGCCTTTCACCTGCAGCTTATACCGGCCGCTGCCCTTCCGGGCGGTTTTCAATGCGCCGGCAGGCTCCATAGGCGGCTCCAATACGAAAGCGGCCGCCGATTGGCGCGCCGCGTTCTCGATAAACTCACGGGAATTCGGGCTGCCGATTTCCTCGTCGCTGTTCAGCAGCAGCACGACCCGTTTGTCTTCAGGGAAGCTTCCGGTATCCTGCAGCGCCTTCAAGGCGAATATGGCCTGCAGCAGACCCGTTTTCATATCGTACACACCGGGACCGTAGGCATTCCCGTTCTCGATGCGAAACGGCCGGCGTTCCGCCTCGCCGAGCGGCCATACCGTATCATAATGACCTACCAGAAGAATTTGCTTAGGTCCATGTCCTACCTCGCACAGCAGGCGATCTCCGGCAATCGGATGAGGAACGCGCTGGACGCGCCCCCCGGTCAAGCGTGTAAACTGTGCCGCATACCAATCGGCCATACGATCGTTTTGCACTTTGCTTCGGGAGGGAGAATCGATATTGACGCTCTCCTCCAATAGTTGCAGCAGCTCAGGCATATAGGATTCGATCTGCTCTGTAAGTGAAGTTAACATGATAGTAATGCAGCTCCGTTAATGGGATTGCGAATTGGAACCGAACAACCGGTCCAGACCATATACGCGCTCCAAGAGAATAATAAACACAAGACTCAACAAAATGACGACCGACGATATCGACGCGACAAGCGGATCAAGCGTCTCCTGCATGTAGCTGAAGATGGCAAGCGGCAGCGTCGTATTGGACGGCGAGATCAGGAACAGCGACACGGTCACGTTATCGAACGAAGTCAGGAAGGCAAATATCATTCCCGACATGATGGCCGGCTTCAGCAATGGCAGGGTGATGTCCCTGAACACGTGAAACGGTTTGGCCCCCAAAATATAAGCCGCACGCTCCAGCGTATAGTCGAACGAGCTGAGCCCCGTTAAGACAAGACGCACGACATACGGAATCGAAATCAGCACGTGCGCCAGCAGCAAGCCCAAGAATGTACCGGCCAGTCCCATCCGCGTAAAAAACAACAGTACCGCGATCCCGATGATAAGCGCGGGAACGGTCAGCGGCGACAGCAGCAGACCGTTGATGACGCTGCTGCCGCGGAATTTGTACTTGTGCAAAGCAAGCCCTGCCAGCGTTCCGATGATGGTGGAAATGACAGCTGTTAAAGCCGCAAGCTGCAGGCTGAACAGGAACGAATCGATAAACTCCGGCCGATCGAATATTTTTTCGTACCACATGAAGGAGAACCCGACAGGCGGAAACGATAAATATTTAACGGACGTGAGAGAGGTAGGAATAATGACCAGCAGCGGCGAAACGATAAAAAATACGACGAAAAACGTGATCACGCCTAACGGCGTTATTTTTCTGCTCATGAAGAGAACACCTCTTTATAACGCTTCGTCTCCACCAGCCGGGTAAACAGCGTCACTAATGCGATCGTGGAGCCAAGCAGCAGAAAGGCCAGCGCCGCTCCGAGCGGCCAATTGAGCTGGGCCATGACCTTCTCATACGTAATGACCGGAAGCACCTTCACGGACGTACCGCCCATCAGGGCCGGCGTTACGAATGCGCTCATGGACAGACTGAAGACAAGCGTCGTGCCGGCGACCATGCCCGGCAGCGAGAGCGGTAAAGTAACGGTAAAGAACGTGCGCAGCCTGCTGGCGCCCAGAATGCTTGCTGCCTTATACAAGGAACCGTCAATTTGATAAAGGCTCGTCGAAATCGCCAAGATCATGTACACAATGAACGAGTCGGTCAAGCCGATAACGACGCCCAGCTCGTTATACAGCAGCTTCAAGGGCTCCTGGATCAGTCCAAGCTGCAGGAGCGTCGTATTGATCCAGCCCTTCTCCCCGAGAATGACGACCCATCCGAAATTTCGGATGACGACGCTGACCAGATGCGGGGAAATAATCAGGAAGGTGATGATCCCCCTCATCTTCCCCGTCGTCTGCGCCATAAACATGGCTACCGGGTAGCCCAGCAGGAAACAGGCCAGCACCGTTAACAGACTCATTTTAATCGTCCGCCATAAAATTTGAACATAATACGGATCCTGCACAAACAGCAGGTAATTTTCCAATGAAAAGGCCTCATGCTTATCCTGGAAACTGAGAATCAGGATATAGAGCATCGGAAGCAGGAAAACGCCCAGCACTACCGCCATCCCGGGGGCAAGCAGCAAAGCCGCGGCTCGCGTCGAACGGTTGCGTCCCTCGCTCATTGTTCCTTCACCTGCCCGGAGAATACAAATACATCTTCCGACTTCCAGTTCAGGGTGACGGTTTGGCCGGCCGCCAAGGATGCTTCCTGCTCCGCGGTTTCGATGCGGAAGGTAAGGACGTCATGGCCCACCTCAACCTCGCATTCGGTATAGGCCCCGAGGAACGAGGTCAGCTTCACGCGGCCCTGCATTTCATTATTGCTCTCCGCCCGAGCATCTGCGGTTTGCAAGTGAATTTTCTCGGGTCTGACGTAAATCGAGACCGGCTCTCCGATGGAAAAACGGCGCTCGCGCGATGGCGCTTGCAGCGTAAAGCCCGATGCCGTCTTCAACACGAGCGTATCGCCTTGAACCTGCTCGACGACGCCTTGCATCCGATTGGACTTGCCGATAAAGGTATGCACAAATTCAGACGCCGGCCGGTTGTAAATTTCCCAAGGCGTACCGATCTGCTCCACCTTGCCGTGGTCAAGCACGACAATCCGGCTCGACAAATACAAGGCTTCTTCCTGATCATGGGTAACGAAAATCGTCGTGACGCCGATTTCTTGCTGCAGCCTCTTCAGCTCATCGCGCAGCTCCTCCCGGAGCTTGGCGTCCAGGTTGCTAAGCGGCTCATCGAGCAGCAGCAGCGACGGCTCGGTAACAAGCGCCCTCGCAATGGCGATCCGCTGACGCTGACCGCCGGACAGCTGCTTCGGATAACGGTCCGCTACATGAGGCAGCTTAACCAGCTCCAGCACCTTGCCGACGCGCTCGGCAATTTCCGCCTTAGCTACCTTGCGGAGCTTCAAACCATAGCCGACATTCTCGGCTACCGTCATGTGAGGGAAAAGAGAATACGTCTGGAAGACCATCCCCAGGTCACGCTTGTTGGACGGTACGCCGTTCATCCGTTTGCCTTTAATCAGCAGGTCGCCTTGATCGGGCTCCAGGAAGCCGGCGATCATGTTCAGCGTCGTCGTCTTTCCGCACCCGGACGGGCCGAGAAAGGAGACGCATTCGCCCTTCTCGACCTGCAGATTAAAGTTGTCTACAACCACGTTGGAACCAAATTTTTTCTGTACATTGAGCAATTCTACATCGATGCTTTTGGCCACGGGGATCACCTATTTTCCGACTTTAGGAGCTACTTCTTTGTTAAAGCGGTCAAGCCATTCCGGCGTCTTGCTGCCTACGACCTCCAAATCGAACTTCACGACCTTGTTGCGGTCAAAGCTCAGCTTCTTCGCGATATCGTCAGGCAGCTTCACGGCAGTCGCCGGGTTATAGTACAGCTTCTCGCCGTACATGGTTTGCACTTCATCCGTCAACAAGAAATCAATGAACAGCTTCGACGCATTCGGGTTTTTAGCCCCTTTGACAATGGTCGCCACGTTAGGAACGAGGTTGGAACCTTCTTTGGGAATGACAAACTGGAGATCCAGACCGGCGTCTTTCTGCACCAAGCTTCTGGCCATCGTCCAGGCGGTGTAAGCCGCCGTCTTGTTCTGCAGATTTTGCTGCAATTGCGCGGCACTCTTAGCGAACGTCGGCATGTAACCCGCGATCGTTTGCAGCTTCTCGAAGCCCGCGTCCATATTTTTCTCCGAACCGCCGTTAGCGTAGGCAAGCATAATCAGCGCCGAGCGGCCAAAGTTACTGGAAACCTCAGCTAACGTCACATTGCCCTTCATCTCCGGCTTCGCGAGGTCATTCCACGATTCCGGCACCGGCAAGCCCTTCGCTTTGACAAGCTCCGCGTTGTACGAGATGCCCATCGGCGTGAAGTTAACGGCTACCCCGCTGTTATCCTTCACCTTGAGATCTTCGCCGACCTTCTTCATATTCGGGATATCTTTATCCGAGAGCGCTTCCCATAAACCTTCAACACGACCGGCCTCCTGCTCCCCGCCTTCGACGATCGTCACGTCAATTTGCGGAGAAGCCTTCTGTGCTTTGACCTTCGCTACAATTTCGGTGGAGACGCCGGAAACGTAAGTCAGCTTGACATCCGGATATTTCTGGTTAAATTTTTTAAAGATCTCGTCCTTCATTAATTGCTCTACGGTAGCACCGTTA
Source organism: Paenibacillus sp. EPM92 (assembly GCF_016586185.1). NCBI lineage: Bacteria > Bacillati > Bacillota > Bacilli > Caryophanales > Paenibacillaceae > Paenibacillus > Paenibacillus sp. EPM92. Next base: position 8,988 of record NZ_BCPS01000043.1, on the reverse strand, counting down.
CCTGCGACAACAAGCTGCTTCTCAGGTTGAAGCGCTGCCGGTTCATTCGTTGTCGACGCTCCGGCATCACCTTTCGGTTGTTCCGCCGTAGAACCGCATCCCGCAAGCATAGTGCCGCACAATGCTGCAATCGACAAAATTCTTCCCCACTTTTTCATAAGAATCCTCCTTGAGAGTCGGTTTTTCGTTCACTATACATGAACGATGTTTACTATATGTGAAAAGTATATTAAAATATTATCACGCCAATACAAAAGAATGCAATAAAAAATTTAGTCGATGTCATCTTTTCTGCCACGTCGTCATTTATCTAGGAAAGCGTTACCTTTTGTGATACACTAACTTTTAAAACCCGCAAGAGGCTTCGCTTTCCCCAAATAAGGAGTTTAGATCAAGCATGGACAACCACCTTTCTTCTGTTAAAAACAGTTGCAGGCTATTGAAGCTATTTCTCGATTCCGAGAAAGAAATGGGCGTCAGCGAACTGAGCCGGCAGCTCCAGCTTTCTAAAGGGGCCGTACATAAACTGCTCATGACGCTGGAAAGCGAAGGCTTCATTAAGCAAAATCCGGCCAACAAACAGTATGCCCTCGGCTATACCTTGTTAGAGCTCGGGAATAAAGTGATTAAAAATCATAATTTGGCCGACTTCACCAAACCGTTCCTGCAGCGGCTTGCCGAAACGACCCAGGAGCTGGTTTGTCTTTGTATAAGGGACCAGCTGGACGCCATCTATGTTGAAAAAATCGATTCCCTCCATCCGATCCGCTTCAATGTAGAGGCCTACCGGCGTTTCCCCCTCTACGCAACCTCCGCCGCACGGGCTATACTCGCTTTCCAGGATGAGGCGTTTATCGGGAACGTCCTGCAAGAGAAAATCCGCACCTTCACTCCCTATTCCCTGAAGGAACCGGAGGAGGTCATGGAGCGGCTTAAACGGATACGCGAGCAAGGCTATGAAATAAGCTCCAATATGCGAAACGTAGGCGTAACGGGTATCGCGGCCCCCATCTACGATGCGGACGGCACCGTGAATGCTTCCATCAGCCTGATCGGACCTACGGATCGCGTAAACCCGTCCCTGGACACCTTCATTCAGCTCGTCGTGGAGACCACGCGTGATATTTCGTTTCAACTCGGATATCGGAACAAATGAGAAAAATGGCTGTCCTGTTCGCGGTTTTGTTCAAACCGCGCGCAGGGCAGCCGTTTTCGTTTCGGACAGAATCAACCCAAACCGTCTCCACAACCGAAACTATGGTCCTATAATTTACGTTGCGTTGCCTTACGGTACCATGCTAAAATCCTATATGTTCACATATAGGAAACGTCATTTACATATAGAGAACGATATTACGCAATAATTAACGCTATCCGCCATAAATGTAAGCCATGTCCTCTAATCGACATTATGCCGTTTGAACGATTGTTCGCCGCTCATGTTTATTAACCCATACAAAGGAGCCCTGCATTTATGAAAACCTGGTTTAACTCCATCCAATTGACCGTCGGAAAGAAATTGTACGCCAGCTTTATCGCCATTCTCATTTTGATGTGTGTGCTTGCCTGGTTTACCACTGCGGGAATAAGAAACGTCAGCCAGAAAACAACGGAGATTACCAAGCACTGGATGGTTGGCGTTGAAATCATCAATCATATCAATTATTTAATGGAGCACGTGTTGGCCTTGGAAACGCAAAGCCTGATCGAACCCGACCCATCCGCCAAACAATCGATCAACGATCAAGTCAGTCAAACGATTAAAGAGATCGACCAGCAATTTCAGACTTACGAAAAGAAAAATACGACCGCCGAGGAACTTGATTTATTGGTCAAAATGAAAACGTCCTGGAGCGATTACATTTCCCTCCATACGCAGTTCGTACAGTATTCCGCGAAAGTGAACCTGGTCAACGGGGCCCAGAAAGATGGAGATTCAATTATCCGGTTAATTCAGGAATCGCAGCAGGTTTATAAAAGCATGAAGCTGGATATGGACAAGTTGGTCCAATTGAATCATGACGGGGCGTTACATGCCAGCAAGTCGGCCGACGAGCTTTATGCCAAAAGCATTGTCACCTCCGTCATTCTTGTTGCGGCAGCCGGATTGATCGCTATGCTGCTCGCTTACCTCATGTCCCTGCACATATCCAAACCGGTTCGGCGAGTGTCCAAAGCGATGGAGCAGCTGGCCTCAGGCGACTTGAATATCCAGGCGTTTCATATTAAAAATCGCGATGAAATCGGAGATTTAGTCCGCTCCCTTCACGGCATGATACATAACTTCAGAGAGATGGTTCGTCAAATCCAGGATGCATCCGGGCTAGTCGCCGCATCCGCCCAGCAGCTGTCTGCGGGAGCGGAGGAAACCTCGCACTCCGCCAATCAGGTGTCTGTTGCCATGCAGGAAACCTCCGCCCGCGCCGAGCATCAGATGAGAGGTTCCGAAGAGGCCAGCAGAGCCATGGAAGAGATGTCGGGCGGCATTCAGCGCGTCGCGGAAACGTCGGGCTTCGTATCCGAGCTGGCGATGGAAACGTCGGATCAGGCCGCGCAAGGAAATGAGAACATACAGGGAGCGATCCGGAAGATGAGCTCCCTAAACCGCACGGTCGAACAAAGCGCAGCTCAATTATACCGGTTGAATGAACGTTCCGCCGAAATCGGAGAAATCGTCACCATCATACGAGACATCGCCTCGCAAACCGGCTTGTTGTCGCTCAACGCTTCCATCGAAGCGGCCCGCGCCGGCGAACAAGGGAGAGGCTTTGCCGTAGTGGCCAACGAAGTTAAGAAATTAGCCGAGCAGTCCAATCAATCCGCCGCCCGAATCGCCGAGCTGGTTCAAGCCATCCAATCGGATTCCGGGCAAGCCGTTACTGCCATGAATGCAGGGCTTAGCGAAATCCATGAAGGCACCCGATCGATCCAGGAAGCCGGCGTCAACTTCAAGCAGATCGTGTCGGCGGCCGAACATTTATCCAAGCAAATTCAAGAACTGGCCGCGTCTTCGCAGCAGATGCAGGCCAGCGGCGAAGAAGTAGCCGCTTCCGTAACGGAGATGGCCCACATTGCCAAGCAATCGTATGAAAGCACGCATCATGTCGCGCTCATCGCCCAAGAGCAGCTGACGGCTATGGAGGAAATCGCAACGACGACCTCCTCCCTGTCCCGGATCGCGGATCAATTGCACCAAGTATCCGCTAAGTTTAAATTTTAGCTTCTGCCGAGCCTGACCCGCATGTCCCTGCGGGTCAGGCTCGTTTGTTTCACGCCTGCGGCTATTTCACCCGAAAATATTCGTTTCTGCATATACCTTAGCGGTATATTTAGCAGCCGGCTCCTTTAGTTGTCTTCATGCGTCGGAACGAACCATTCGGGCTGCTGCCGGTCCTTCCGGCAATCGGCACATAGGTGAAGATGAGCCTGCGGCGTAGCGCCTTCCGCCTCTTCTTCAACTCCGCAAACCTCACAAACCATCGGCATACGGACTTCCTCCCTTCTCTCTTCTTAACGCGTCCTTCATGTCGGGCGTTGATGTCAAGGCGACTTCTTGCTCAATCCCTTCCCCATTCCCTGCAAAAAGCCCATCATCATGGACAAGGAGACCCGCACTTCGGGTTTGCGCAAGGATTGAACGATCCCCCATAACCCTTGTTTGGGGTCCGGTTCCGGTCGTACCGCTTGATTTACCCCTTCGCTTAAGCCTTGCAGGATCGCCCCGAGCTTGGCCGGATCCAATTGGGTTAACAATTGCACGGCTCCCATTCCATTCTTGATCATCCGATGAGCGCCGGGTTTATTCATCTGCTCCATGCCGATAGCGGCAATTTGCTTGCTGTTTTTTAACAAACCCTCGACCGCGTCCAGAATGCCCAGCCGGTTTAACTCATCCAGGATACTCATTACTTTCACAAGCGGTTCGGTACGGTTCGCCGCTTCCTTCATCATGTGCCGGATCGCTTGCGCCGTTTCTTCCTCCTGATCCGGTACCGGCTTATCAATGTCCGTAATCGCTCTGGCCATGCGTCTCCCCCCCATCGATAAGTTCGGGAATCGGAATATAGTCAGCCCGCTTCCATTTCTCCTCAACCTTCACCCCGATTTGCGGCATGCGGTTTCCAAAGCGATGGTTCACGCGCGGCAGCGGCCGCTCCCCCTTAGGCTTCAAGACCTCCATCTTCACGCTCATTTCTTTAAAGCTCGGCGTATGGGTGACCCGATCATGGTAACTGCTTGTCAGACGGTTTACAGCCGAATCATCGGCGAATGAATTCATCGTCAAATATAATTCGTTGCCTTTCACCCGGTCCGTTACTTCTACCTTGACCTTAACTTCGCCATACGGGGAGGTGAGACGCACTAACGCTCCGCTCTCAATTCCGCGCTCCTCCGCAAGTTCCGGGGATACCTCCAGCCACTCGCTCGGCACCTTATGCGAAATTCCTTTCGATTTGTAGGTCATATTGCCTTCATGAAAATGCTCGAGTATGCGTCCGTTGTTCAAATGCAAATCGAATTCTTCCCCAGGTTCAAACGGCGGCGTCCACGCCACCGGAAACAGCCTCGCCTTTCCTTCCGGCATATTAAACCGTTCGGTAAAGAGCAGCGGCGTATCGACCCCGCTTGCCGCAACCGGCCACAGCAAGCTGCTCCAGCCTTCCAGCCGCTCATAGCTGACTCCGGCAAATACAGGCGCCAGCGCAGCCGCCTCCGCCATGATTTCACCCGGATGCGTGTAGCTCCATTGCGCACCAAGCCGGGCCGCAACCTCCTGGATAATTTCCCAATCGGGCTTCGATTCCCCAAGCGGCTCGAACACCTTGTAAAAGCGCTGAATCCGCCGTTCCGTGTTCGTGAACGTTCCGTCCTTCTCCAGACTCGGCGCAGCCGGCAGGATGACATCGGCGAACTGGGCCGTCTTCGAGAAGAAGATGTCCTGCACGACGAAGAAATCAAGCTTCTCGAAAGCGGCATGTACATGGTTCGAGTTGGAATCGACAAGGGCCATATCTTCCCCGAATAAATACATCGCTTTTAGCTTACCGTCATGGATGCTTTCAATCATCTGGTGGTTGTTCAATCCGGGATGTTCGGGAAGCTTCACGCCCCAAGCCTTTTCATACCGGGCTCGGACATTCTCGTCCTGCACCGCTTCATAACCCGGAAACCAGGCAGGCATCGTGCCGAAATCGCAAGCCCCCTGCACATTGTTATGTCCCCGCAGCGGATAAGCCCCTGTACCGGGTCGGCCGTAATTTCCGGTAATCAACAGTAAATTGCTGATCGCCGTGCTTGTATCCGTCGCCCCCATATGCTGGGTGACCCCCATAGCCCATAATGCGCAAACCGATTCGGCCTCATGGATCATCACGGCCAGCTGCACCAGCTCTTCCCGGGTTAGGCCCGTTCGTTCCTCCGCATATTCCAGCGTATACGGCTCAAGCGATCGAACGTATTCTTCAAGACCGTTCACCCGTTTCTCCAAGAATGCCCGGTCCGCCCAGCCTTGATCGATGATATATTTGGTAACCGCGGACAGCCAAACCAAATCCGACCCCGGCTTAGGCCTTAGGAAGACATCCGCCCTTTCCGCCAATTCGTGTTTCCTAAGATCGATCACCGCCAGCTTTTGGCCATGCAGCTTGTGGGCACGCTTAACGCGCGTTGCCAATACGGGATGAGATTCCGCCGGATTGGCACCGATCACCATCACTAACGAGGCACTCGCAATATCACGGATCGTGCCCGAATCGCCTCCGATTCCAACCGTGCGCATCAGTCCCGCCGTTGCCGGAGACTGACAATATCGCGAACAGTTGTCGACATTGTTGCTTCCCATGACAGCCCGGGCAAACTTCTGGAAAATATAGTTCTCTTCGTTGCTGCATTTGGATGACGCAATATAACCGATCGAGTCGGCACCGTGCGTATCCTTTATAGCCGTTAATTTCTGTGCGATCAACGTGAGCGCCTCATCCCACGTGGCTTCGACGAACCGGTCCCCCTGCCGGATTAAGGGCTTGGTCAGCCGTTCTTCGCTATTCACAAAATCCCATCCGAATTTACCCTTGATACAGGTTGAAATACCGTTCACCGGCGCTTCCTCCTGCGGCTCGATTTTGAGAATTTTACGGTCTTTGGTCCACACCTCAAAGCTGCACCCGACGCCGCAATAGGTGCACACCGTTTTCGTCCGCTTGATGCGGGATTTTCTCATCGCCGCTTCCACTTCCGATATCGCGAAGATTTCCTGATATCCGGGCTCAACCTCTTTGGTAAGGTCAATCATCGGCATTAGAATGTCATCCGGAATTCCCGTCAAATATCCAGCCTCTCCCAGCATTGTTTTCTCCATAAGCGCGTTGCACGGACATACGGTAACACAGTGTCCGCAGGAAACGCAGGAGGACTTATCGATGGGGACTCCGTTATCCCATAAAACTCTTGGTCTTTCGAGACTCCAGTCGATCGTCAACGTTTCATTCACTTGAAGATCCTGACAAGCCTCGACACACCGTCCGCACAGAATGCATTGATCCGGCTCATAGCGGTAAAACGGATGAGAGTTGTCCGGAGGATACGGCTTAGGAGTAAATTCATACTTCTGATGCTCGACTTGAAGATATTCCGCCGTATTATGAACCGTACAATTGCCGTTGTTATTATCGCAAACCGTGCAATACAGCTCATGATTATGCAGAATCCGCTGCATAGCCTCGAGCTGGGCTTCTTTTGCCCGGTCGGACACGCTGTTAACCTTCATTCCCGGCTTGGCTGCCGTCGCACAAGCCCGCTGCAAGACACCGTCCACTTCCACCATACAGGTATCGCACGATTGTATGGCCCCCAAATTCGTATGATAACAGACATGAGGAATGTAGTATTCGTGGGCTTTGGCTACTTCCAAAATACTTTGATTCGGGGAGCAGCTATAGTTCTTGTCGTTAATCTGTATGGAGAACGTTTGCTCCTTCATCCTTTATCGCCGCCTTGTCATGATGGATTTCCAATCCCATAAAGCTCTAGCGATAGGATTTCCTATGACAGGAAACTTATACCGTTAACCAAAGGCCAGTGAGCTGAAAAAAAGGGCTGCCCCTCCGTCATCCAGGATGACTTGAGGAACAGCCCTTGTTTTACATCATTATACCGATTGGTTCATTTGCGGAATGACACGTTTGTCGGATTGAGCTTTCAATTGTTCCGGATAGCCGTAAGTGCCATGCTCGCTCAAGTCAAGGCCGATCGTCTCTTCTTCTTCCGTGACACGCAATCCGATAACAGCCTTCATCACGGAAAGAATGACGTACGATGCAACAAAAGCAAAGGCTCCGCAAACCAGCACCCCAAGAGCCTGAACCCCCAATTGCTCGAACCCGCCGCCGTAGAACAGGCCGGCTTTACCAACTCCGACTTTCTCCGCCAATTCCGGCGTGGCGAATAAACCGTTGGAGAGCGTTCCCCAAACACCGGCCGTCCCGTGAGCGGAAAGCGCGTAAATCGGATCGTCGATACGAAGCTTTTCAAACATCCGCATACTTGCAAAGACGACGATACCGGCAACCAGACCGATGACGATAGCCGCCCAAGACTCAACGAATGCGCAGGAAGCCGTAATCGCGACTAAACCGGCCAAGGCGCCATTCAACATCACGGAGATATCCGCCTTGCCATTAACAGCCCAAGCAATCAATAGTGCGGCAATAGCGCCGGCAGCCGCGGCGAGCTGCGTATTGATCGCGACAAAACCGAAGAAGCTTCCGTCGCCGACCGCAATCGTACTGCTTGCATTAAAACCGAACCAGCCCACCCACAGCAGCATCACGCCGAGTGTGGTAAATACCTGATTGTGCCCCGGCATATCGTTCGGAGTACCGTTCTTGTTATATTTGCCGAGCCGCGGTTTCAACAAGAGGGTGGCTGCCAAAGCAGCCATCGCGCCGGTCAGATGGACAACCGTCGATCCGGCGAAATCTTGCTTGCCGTGCTCAGCCAGCCAACCGCCGCCCCAAATCCAGTGGGCAATAACGGGATAGACGACAATGGAGAACAAGACGGCGAATATCAGATACACGGAAAGCTTCGCTCTTTCTGCAAACCCTCCCCATGCTACGGACATCGATATCGCAGCAAACGCCAACTGGAAAATAAACATGACCGTCGGGGCTACCGTGCTGCCTTCCGGAACCTCCTTAACATCGAAGCCGAAGTAATCGCCCCAACCGATCCACGCATTACCTTGCGATCCGAATATCAATGCGTAACCTACCGCCCAAAAAACCAACGAGACGATGCCGAGCGTAAAGATCGTTTTTCCGGCGATGTGGCCGGCGTTCTTCATCCGGGTCGACCCGGCTTCCAGCATGACAAACCCGCTTTGCATGAAAATAACTAAAATAGCACCCAGCATGACCCAAATCGCATTCATTCCCAATTCCATACGCGTCAACCTCACTTTAACTAAAATAAATGAATCCGAAATCCTTGATTAACTTTCATAATTAACGGTAAGCCATGTATGTATTTTATGACATGAAAGTATGTTATGTCAATATTATTAACATAAAACATTAACATTCATGCCAACATTGCCTCGAATTGTTCGGATTTTATCTATTTTAGTGGTATATTATTGCGAATACATGACACATATATGACATGAATATACAATCTTCAAACCTTCTATAGTATTTTGCTATGCTTTCAAGCTTTGTAGAAACGGGAAGTTCTGCGTGTTGTCCGCTTTTCTCTTCAGCTTTCTTGGAGATGGAAACAATTGTGGGGTGAACCTGATAGAGAAGCTATGATAGAATGGAACGGCCTCGGAAGAGACGCTGGCAGCAGCCGATCTTACTGAGCAATCGAATCAAGGCCGAAGCTTTCCTTAAGGAAGCGCGGGGGAACCTCTTTACTTGGGGTGAAGCCATATTCATGGCAGGGTGATTACTCTTTGACCCGAATCCGTCAGCTAACCTCGTAGGCCAT
>NZ_BCPS01000042.1:0-57347 GCF_016586185.1 Paenibacillus sp. EPM92 | reverse complement strand
AGATAGTTGTGAAGCACTTCAAGAAAACCGCTATGACTGGCGTGATTGCTTTAAGCATGATCGTTGGGGCAGGGGCTGCTTCAGCCGCTACGTACACGGTTAAAGGCCAGGATACGATGTGGACGATTTCCAAGCAGTATGGAATACCGCTCAGCACCCTGATCAGGCAAAATCCTCAGGTGGCTAACCCGAATATTATCTGGCCGGGCATGGTATTGAACGTTCCTGGCGCTGCGAAAGGAACAACAACGCCGACCTCGGCTCAATCCTCTTATGCCGATCAAGTCGTTGCCTTGGTCAATCAGGAACGTGCGAAAGCCGGTCTGAAGCCATTAGTTTATGACAAAGCCTTGTCGGCCATGGCGCTGGATAAAGCAAAAGACATGAACAATAACAAGTACTTTAGCCATACTTCACCAACTTATGGTTCCCCATTTGATATGATGAAATCGTACGGCATCCGGTATACGTATGCCGGCGAGAATATAGCTATGGGACAGAAAAGTCCGCAAGAAGTCATGAAGGCCTGGATGAACAGCTCCGGTCATCGTAAAAATATTTTGAGTCCAAACTTCACGAAAATTGGCGTTGGCTATTATAATAATTATTGGGTGCAAGAATTTATTGCTAACTAATAAGCAATCAGACAAACACGTTACAGGCAGCGGCCGTTTCCCGATCACCTTCGGGATCGGCCGCTGTTCTCCTACTATGGAGCATTCCCTCATGCCTCGGGACTCATTCGTTCATAAATATGACGCTCAAAATAATAAAAAAAGGCATCCGGAGTAAGTTCATCTGGAACAAACCCCGGATACCTTTATTTATGTTAGCGATGGAAAGGAATGAAATTAGAACGGGAAATGACGATAGGTATTTTGGATGGAAACCCATTTGGTGATGGTAAACTCCTCGACAATCCACGGATTCCCGAATCTGCCGAGCCCGCTTGCCTTATTTCCTCCGAACGGAATATTAGGGCTGTCGTTCACCGTCTGGTCGTTAATATGCGTCATACCGCTATCGATTTGCAGGGCAAGCTCTTCTCCTTTGGCCAGATCGGACGTAAAGATCGCCGAGCTTAAACCATAGGCCGTATCGCTTGCCAGTCTAATCGCTTCTTCGTCCGTTTCCGCTTTAATCATGGTAGCGATCGGTGCGAACAGCTCGGATTGCGCAAGATTACTGGAATTATCGACTTCCGTAAATACATAGGGAGTCAGAACATTGCCCTCACGTTTTCCTTCCAATGCGATCTTCACGCCGTCACGTTTGGCTTCCTCAATCACTTGAAGCGCTTTCTGAAGCTGACGCTCATTGACTAGAGGACCGATAACGGTCTTCGGATCGCTCGGATCGCCGTAAGGAAGAGCTTTGGCGCGTTCCACAAACTTCTGGACGAACTCATCGTACTTATCCTTATGGATAATCATTCGATTAATAATCATACAAATTTGGCCCTGATGAATGAATTTCCCGAAGACCGCGGCGTCCACAGCCCGGTCTACATCCGCATCCGATAAAACGACGAACGGGCTGTTCCCTCCAAGCTCAAGGGCAACACGCTTTAGGTTCCGGCCCGCAATCTCGCCAATGTGTCTTCCAACCGCCGTCGAACCGGTGAAACTGATCATTTGGGCATGCGGATTCGTAAGCATTTCGTCTCCGATTTCGGTCAGGTCGGTCAAAATCACTTGCAGCACGCCGTCAGGAAGACCTGCATGCTCGAACGCTTTCGCGATAATGGACCCGCCCGTCAAGCCAACCTGAATATCAGGCTTATGCACGACGCTGTTCCCCAAGGCAATAGCCGGCGCAATGGTGCGCATAGATAAGTTCATAGGGAAGTTAAACGGAGATATGGAGGAAATCACGCCCAAAGGAAGACGGTGAATATGATTGACCTTGCCTTCGATACCGGACGGAACTTCCCTAACCTTATAAATTTCATCGGCAAGACGAATCGCTTCTTCCATCACTTCTATAGCCAGATGCAGTTCCACGTTGGCTTTTAGAACGGTGCCGCCCGTTTCCCGGCTAATCACGGCAGTAATCGACTCCCGATTCGCTTGTAAATATTCGATGGCCTTATGAATGACTTCTTTTCTTTGTTCCGCGGAAGATTTCGCCCATTCCTTCTGGGCTTGCTTCGCACCATCAAATGCTTCTTGCAGCTGTTTGACCGACGCTAAACGCACAGATGTCACAACGGAATTATCGTAAGGATTCAAAATATCGTAGGTCCGTTCACTAGAGCCTTCCGTCCACTGGCCATTGATATAGCTTTGGTTCAAATCCTCGTAACGTGTCATATTTTCGTCGCTCCCTTATATGGTTATTATTCCAAACAGCTGTAAGCGTTTTTATAATTGTTTTACAAAAACATACTAAGATTCATAACTCCTAAAACAGCCTGATCCGGATAAATGGTTCGCGACGCAAGCTTCCATTCTCCATTCTCTTTGCGTATCACATCTTCCCGTTCTCCGAACATCTTCTCGGTTTCAATATCCGAGCCCCGGCTCCGGTGGAATAAAAAGTAGCTTCGAACCTTGTATTCGTCGGGCTGAAGACCGGGATCGACCGTGATGTTACTAATAAAATGCCGCTGCCGCGGCGCCGGATTTTCAACCCAAGCCGAAGTCGTATACAACCTGTTCACCCTGGTGGTCAGCGACTTCTTCGTTTCTTCCAAATGCGTCATCTCATCGACGATATTGGAGCCGCCCCGTTCTTCGGTCGTCACACGGACGGGCATCCGGTAAATGAGGTCATCGGCCAGCAATTCTAACCATTCTTTATATTTCCGATGATCCAGCAAATACGCTTCGTCTTGGAGAAATCTGCTAATTTCGTAGTGCAATTGCGGGTTCATTAGCAACCCTCCTCAGAATCATTTATATCTTTCGTAATGAGTTCCAGCCAATACTCGTGCATACTTCTGGATATGGCGTCAATGTAGCAGGTCGGATAAGCGACGCCGGGTCCCGGGAAGGACGGATCAGGGTCCACATGACCGAATCCCATGAGATAATTGCTGACATTGTTGTAGCTCAGTTCTTTATCTCTGACCATCAATCCCTTACTGGCTTGAACGACGCGGGCCCATATCTCGGTGTCGTCCTGCTCCAAAGTACCGGAAGTGCCGAAGGAACCGATATAGCCTTTATACGCTTCCTGCTTGTAATCTTCCGGCGCGGCCTTATCGATCATAAACCAGCACCAAACTTCCACTTTATCGGGTCCCAGCGGCCTCCAAACCCGGAAATTCAAGTAGTTGTGCAAATGTCCTTCCGTTCCGTGAATAGGGCTGACGAAGGAAAGATTCGGGTAGACGCCCCCTACAAAGACGGTCGTTCTGGATAAGATGTCCGCTTGCTCGGGAGTCAAGTTTCGCTCGAACATCGGCCACATCGATTCAGGCGTTGACTGATAGCGATGGATGGATCGGCCTGTAGCGGACGTGATCACGTTAATGCCGTGCCCGTGCTCCATAACGACTTGATGGCCATATCCTGCATATAAAGGATCTTTGGGACTGATTCCCATCTCCACCGTTGAGCGGTGCGCCGTCTGCACGTGATACGGATCGGCAGAGAAATTTTCGCTTGTGCTCTTCCAGTTGGCTTGGGCTACCCAGCGTTGCGGAACTCCCCGGACTTCCATGCCGCCGTCGCTTCTGCCGAGCAGCATGTCGAAGTACCATTTCATATCGCCTAAATATTCTTCCAGTGAGATGGCGTCAGGATCCAGGTTTCCGAAAATCATGCCTTGATACATGGCTACCTTAGGAATCGGACGAAGGCCCCACTCGCTTTTGTCCATCTCTTCTCCGTACACCTTGTCTCCGGCTACAATTCCGATCAATTCGCCATCCGTGTTATAGCTCCATCCATGATAAGCACATGTAAACGTTTTCTTTTTCCCGAAATCGGCTGTACATAAATGTGTTCCCCGATGTGTACAGGAGTTGAGAAAAGCCTTGATCTCCCCTGCGCTGTTTTTGACGAGCAATACAGGATCGTTAACCATCCACCGCGTTACATAACTGCCCGGCTCTTTGAATTCCGATTCATGCGCCAAAAACTGCCACGTACGCCCGAATACCTTTTGAAGTTCCAACTGGTAAACTTCCGGATCCGTTAAGACCCACTGCGGCAGCAAACCTTCCGACATTTTTTGCTTTAAAACCTCGAGCGTTTTTTTGTCTAACGTATTTCTTGTCATCTGAACCTCTACCTCCTTGCCCGAATTTAAAAAAGCGCTTTCAAACCTAATAGTAAGCGGTTCCACTGTTGTGAAACATGACACTAGACGAGGAATGAAGGACATCTCCATTATGAATTCCGTATAGCTGATCATGGACGAGAATACGATATCCTCTACTCTGATTCATCTAGTGAACTGGCGAATCATCAAGTGATCTGATATTTCAAATATATCCAATTTCATTGCACATGTCAATTTAAAAATCTCTTTTCGTTTGTTCAATATTCATTCCGAAAAACAAAAAATCACCCCTCCTGGAGTGATCGATTTTATTTAATGATGTAGCCCATCCGCAGCGATATTTTCAGGGCGGTCTCTTTCGTCAGATGGATTAATCGTTCTCTTGCTTCCCCTTCCATCTTGAAGCTGGATCCGGAAACGCCGATGGCCGCTATCGCTTTTTCTTTGCTATCAAATACAGGAACAGCGATGGCCGTAAAACCGCTGAAAGTTTCCCCCGCATCCACAAAGAAGCCTTCTTTCCGAATGTCCTCCAGACGCTGGATAAAACGTGCATGATCCGTCATGGTATCCGGCGTAAAAGCTTCGAGCGGGTAACGGCGGAGAAGATCGCGTACAAATTCCGGCTCCATATAAGCCAGCAGGACGATTCCGAGGGCTCCGTTATGGAGGATACGCCTTCGGCCTATAAAGTTTCGGGGCTGGAAGCCCTCGTCGCTGTCAAACCTCATGAGATACTGGAGCGTTTCACCCTGGGGAACCGCCAGCACCGCAGAATGACCGGTTAGTTCCTGTAAATCCTGCAGGTAATGTGCAGCTTCCCGGTGGATATCCAGATGCTCTAGAACAATCCCCCCGTATTCCAGCGATTTATAGCCGAGACGATACGTGTTCTCTTTCGGATCATAATGAATAAGTCCATTTCGTTCCAGCGTCCACAGCAGCCGATAGACCGTCGCTTTGGCCAATTTTGTTTTTCTAATAATTTCTTCGATGGATTGATCCGGCCGCTCAAAGCTGAAGCAATTTAAAATTTGGATGGCACGCTCCACCGCTCTAACTGGTTCCACATTCAATTCCCGCATCGTCAAAACTCCGGTTCATCAAATTAGATTGCATCCTGTATGTGCCGATTATGTAAGTTATTGTGAAGGTTTCGGCATTCCATTCGCATTATACCACACTTTTAGCAGCGATGTGCTAATCATCTATGTTTTTGCATAAGAGATTGATAGATTTGCAAGTGACGTCAATTACCCACCGTTAAGCTTATCGGTGGGTGTTTGTTCGTCCTATTGGGATACAAGATTTAAAGCCGTCTGAATATTCGTCATATCGAGCTGAAGCTGCTCCTTCACTTCATATGGATGATACAAGCCATTCTGCACCATATAATTGGAAATTTGTTCGTGAGTAAGAATCGCTTCCTCCAGCTGTCTGCGTAAGACATCCTTAATTTCAGGAGTCGCGGTTTCTGTAAGAGCCAAGGCATACGTGATGACGCTGTTTTTGGCCGCTATAAGAAAATCCGTCGCAATGACTTGATCGGTCATCGTATTCATTCCCGTTAAATGCTCAAGAATCGTGTTCATTAACTCGCCTCCTACCTGATCGCTTGGGATAACAGATCGTTTAACTCCTGAATCTGTCTGGTTGATGACTGGACGTCTTGCTGCAAGATATCGTTCAACGCCGGATCTGATACCAACCTCTGCATCGTTACGGACTTCGTCAAGCAGACGGTTTTGAATGAGGCAATTTCATGAAGCTCCAGCGTTTCATGTAACCCGAACCTATTATTCATCTTTTCACAGCCTCCTATGCTTGGTCGTGCAGCGGACTTCCCCAGGTTTCAAACCGCTTAAGGTTTCAGAACGACTTTAATGCAGCCATCCGTTCTGGTGTCGAAAACTTCATAACCGTGCTTCGCTTGCTCCAACGGCAGCACATGGGTAATGACATCGGCGGGATCGACCTTACCTTCAGCGATCAAGTTATACAGATAAGGCATATAGTGGATAACCGGCGCTTGCCCTGTTCGGATGTTCACGTTGCGCTGGAAAATATCGCCCAGCGGGAAGCCATTGTACCTCGCCCCGTACACCCCTGTGATTTGAATCGTTCCGCCTTTTCGTACAGCTTGAGAAGCGATTACAATTGCACCCATTGCACCGCCATGAAGCTTTAAACCCGATGCAAGAAACTCCATGGGGCTCATCTTTCCGCTCATGCCGACACAGTCGATGACAACGTCCGCCCCGCCCTGGGTTATTTCCTTCAGATGATTTCCGATGTTTTCTTCCTGTTCGAAATTGACCGTTTCCACTTTATTCGTCCGCTTGGCATGCTCCAGCCGGTAATCGACGTAATCGACGGCAATTACCCTCTTCGCCCCTTTCAGCCAAGCGAACTTTTGTGCAAGCAATCCGACCGGGCCGCAGCCAAGGACGATCACGGTATCCCCGTCTTTCACCCCGGCATTGTCTATGCTCCAATAAGCCGTCGACATGGCGTCGGCCAACAACACCAATTTCTCATCCTCCACCTCCGAGCCTTCCGGAACCTTGAAGGACGTGAAGTTGGCGTAAGGGACCCTCAAATACTGCGCTTGCCCTCCGGGATACCCGCCCGTCGTTCCGGAATACCCGAAGTAGGCTCCCATATCTCCGTTTTTATTGGAGTTATCGCACTGACTTTCCAGCTGGTGCTTGCAGTAAAAGCATTCGCCGCAGGCGATATTGAACGGGATGATAACCCGGTCGCCTTTTTTGAGTTTGGTTACTCCCGGACCCGTTTCCTCAACAATCCCCATCGGCTCATGACCGATCACATAATCCGTAGGCAAATTGGGGATCATGCCGTGAATCAGGTGCAAATCCGATCCGCATATGGCTGTCGTTGTCAGCCTGACGATCATATCGTCTGCTTTTTCGATTTTGGGGTCTTGAACCTCTTTGACTTCGACATTTTTAATGCCTTGAAAGGTGACGGCTTTCATGTGATTGTTGTTCCTCCCTATTATTTGTCTGGTGTCGCGAATAAGCCGAGTCGAGAGGTATCTTCGGGAAAGAGCTTCATTTGGGCGATTTGAACCGTGGTCTGGGCGGCTTTCAGATCGATCGGGAATTGTTCGTTGACATCGTACGGATGCAGCCAGCCATTATGTATCATCAGCCGGCTGATTTCGTCATGCAGCGCAAGAGCTTCGTTCAATTGATTCTTCAATACGGTTCTGACTTCGGGGGTTATGGCTTCCGTTAATGCAATGGCGCAGTTTCTTACCCCGTTTTTGGCGGAGAGCAAGAAGTCAAGCGCAAACAGCGAATCGGCTTGATCGGGCATCCCCTCGGCGTTTCGGGGATCTAAATAATCTTCCATAATCGAGGCACCTCCAATTATTGAATCGGGAATTTGGCATACAGGCCTTGAAGCTGTTGAATAGCTTTAATCGATTGATCTACATCTTTTTGCATCAATGCTTTGAGGTCTTTATTGAACACCAATCCCTGCATCATTTTCGATTTCGTCATGCAAATCGTTTTAAAATTGAGCATCTCATGAATTTCCATCGATTCATGCGGCGCCAAGCCGTGTTGAGACATGTTCATCACCTCCTGTTCAACAGAGCTATTTTATCCTCAGAAATAAGGCTTATACAGTGACGTAACATATATTGTCCCGGCCATTTTTTAGGTATAAAAAAAAACAAAAACCGCTTGTCGTCCATACGACACGCGGTCTAGATTCGGTATTCGGCAGTCCTGAAGCCGTCCTTTATTCCCAAGGATAGTTCGTGATCAAATAATCGGCGAACTTCTTGCTCTCTTCCCTTCGAATTTTGCGCATTTCCGCCCGGTGGGCCGCCGTCTCGAACAATTTCTTTTCTTCCTCAGTCTCAGGGACGATCTGGGGAACTTGAACGGGCTTATTGTTTTCATCCAGCCCGACAAATGTTATGAAGGACGTGGCGGCTATATTTCGTTCTCCGGTGCGCAAATCCTCCGTAATGACTTTAACGAATATTTCCATCGAGGTCCGGCCTGTCCATGTAACAAAAGACTCTAACGCCACGCTGTCCGTTGGCCGGATCGGAAACAAGAAATCCACCGAATCCATCGAGGCCGTAACTGCAGTAACCCGGCACAGCTTGGAGGCCGATATGGAAGCAATATCATCGATTTGAGACATTAATTTGCCGCCGAACATCGTATTATGATTGTTTACATCGGGCGGAAATACTCTGGAAATTTTGAAGCATCTTGTTTCCCTTACATATTTTTGTTCCAATCCCAACACGTCACTTTCTTCAATATGATGAACAGTCTCCCCAACTTCAGGTCCGTTATGCTTGTTTACAATTTCCAGTATATAGGTTACGCCCCGATGTGCCAAGCTTGCTTAAGGATTCAATTGATCCAGCTCCGCCGTTACTTTTTCAATCATTTGAACGAACGATGACAGCTCTTCGGAGCTGGCGGCCTGCGTTTGTGCCTGATGGGTCGTCTGCTCCGACTCCAATTTGACTTCTTGCAGCAAGCGCAGTATGATGTCAAGCTTGGCATGGATTTGTACAAGGGCTTCTTTGGATTTCGCGGCGAGCTTACGGATTTCATTGGCGACGACTTCAAAGCCGCGACCCAGCTCGCCGGCGCGGGCGGCTTCAATGGCCGCGTTAAGCCCAAGCAGCTGCGTCTGGGAGGATATCTCTTCCATAAGCGAGCCCATATGATGAATATATTCAATTTCCTGAGTCAGCTCATACACGGTGTCCAGTGACTTTTCCTGCGATTCCGCGGTACGGATGGCCGTTTCCGCCACCGATTGAGTACTCCCGCTTAGTTCAACCATCATCGAGGCCAGATCTTGCACGGCAGCGTTTATTCCTACCAGGAGATGTCCGCGTTCTTCGGCAAGCTTTTCCACTTTTTGCTTCTCTCCGGCCTCATAAGCTTCAAGCACCAGCTGCGAATCAAAATTAAACATCTTGGTAACGGCTTGAATAACCGGCAGCCATTCGTCCGGAAGCACATGCTGGAAATGGGCTGTGGCGAGATCCAAATAAAGCATGTAGGTTCCCAGATACCACTGTGTCGTTAACCCGATGCTGGAGTGCACCCCGCCGATAAAAAGTCTCCTGTTGATAAAAGACTCGTCGATCTTCCCCTCCGTCAGAGAGAGAAAATACCATCTCTGCGTCTCTTTAAGCCGATCGATTGTGCTATGGGCTTCAATAATTCGCCTAAGTTCGGACTGACGCATAATGCGTTCATAGAGCTCGTCCACCAGTACGTTTACGACTTTTGAAAATTCCGCTTTTTTATTTTGCAGAAGCAATAAATCATCGGCCGTTATGCCGATGTAGTCCAGCTGCTCTTTGCGTCGACCCGATAAACCTTCCATGCACTCATCCCCCAAGTCAGCATTCATCTAATTCATATTCATTAGCATAAAATATTAATTGCTTAAAAAGTGTGACGTATATCACACGCCTGCGGCCATGAAAAAAGCCGCTTCCCTGAGCGGCTTCATCCCTGCATATTTTAATGAGAACCTATTACCACGTCACATAACCCGGTGATTGCGTACTCGCATGACCGAACATATCCATCACGGGAATCGTATAAGCGAATAAAATGAGCACAACCGTTAGAGCAATCCACACTTTCCAGCGCTCTAAATACCGCGGAGTCGCTTCTTCCGGTTCCGCCGCCTCGCCGATCGGATACTCTGTGTATCCTTTGGGAGCGCGCAGCAGGGCCACAACATTATATATCATCAACGCCAGCGCGATGAACAGGATGATGCCTCCGATCGCCATCGCCGCATAGTAGGGCATCCACAGCACCGCATCCGGATGGTCCCCATACGTCGTATAGGCCGTTCGCCTTGGCGAACCCAACAGACCTACGGTGTGCATCGCGCCCGACATGAATAACATGCCGACGCACCAGATTACCGTCTGAATTATTCCCAGCCTGTTGATCCGCGGTGTCAGCAGCCGGTTGGTGACGGCCGGGATAAGCCAGTACGTAATGCCGAAGAACGTCAGCGCTACGCTGGTCGCCACCGTCAAATGAAAGTGTCCCGTCACCCACAGCGTATTGTGCACGACCACATTCATCTGATTGCTTGCATTCACAATGCCGCCCGCCCCTGCCGGAATAAAGACCAGCATGCCCATGAAGGGCGCGAAGAAGCGAACATCTTTCCAGGGAAGCAGCTTCACCCAGCCGAACAAACCGCGGGCACCCTTAGCCCTGCCGGCCGACTCAAAGGAAGCGAACAGGGAGAAAGCGGTCATGAGCGACGGTACGACGACCATGAACGTGAGGACGACCTGGATGAATTTCCACAGCGGGCTGATGCCCGGCTCCGTCAATTGATGGTGAAAACCGACCGGAATGGAGAACAGCAGAAGCAGGATGAACGACATTCTCGCCAAGGCGTCGCTGAATATTTTGCCGCCGATGATTTTGGGAATGATCACATACCAGCAAATATAGGCGGGCAGCAGCCAAAAATAAACGAGCGGATGACCGAAATACCAGAACAAGGTGCGGCTGAGCATGACATTGATTTTTTCCGTCCAGCCGAACGACCAGGGGATCAGCTGAACGAGAACCTCGACCGCCACGCCGATCGTCGCAATTTGCCAGAGCAGCATGGTGCAGACCGCCATAAATCCGAACAGCGGCGATAGCTTGCCGCGATGCGTTTTTTTCCAATACATGTAATGATAGAAAATGCCGAAGCCGCTGAGCCAGCTGCCTACCACCACCAAAGCTAAACCGATGTAAAAGTACGGAGAAGCTTTAAGCGGCGCGTAAAACGTATATAACACGCTTGCTTTATTCAACAAAATCATGACTACGTCGATCAGTGTGCCGAGCGACATGAGGACAAACCCCGCCCAGCCAAGCCGGTGCGTTAGGGGGAGCAGCTCGCCGCCCATCGTCTTGGAAACTCCCGAATACAGGAAGCCGATAATAAAATAAGTGGTAAAGACAAGCGCCATCAGCACGCCGTGGGCGGTGAGAAGCTGATAATAGCCGATGCCTCCAGGCAGCGTATACATCCCTCCGCGCACGACGCTTTGCAGCAAACCGGCAATGCCTCCAAGCAGCAGCGCCACGAAAGCAAACACAATATGGGCGACGACAAGCGCCCCGTCTCTACGGTTGAATGATTGCGATTGATTTGAATTCATGGCATTCCCTTCCCTTTTGAAATCGCTTATTTCACGACAATGACGGTATTCATATATTCATGACCGGTGCCGCAATATTCATTACACAGGATGAGATACTCGCCTGGCTTCGTAAATTTGTGGGAAATTTGACTGACCTCCCCCGGAATCACCATCATGTTCACGTTGGTCCCCGGGATTTCAAAGCCGTGGATCACGTCCGGGCTGGTAATCGTAAAATGAACCGTAGACCCGGCTGGCACTTCCATTTTGTTCGGGGAATATCCGAATGCGTAAGCAATCATCACAGCCTCGTATTCGCCATCCGCAACCTGCTTGATGCCCGGCGCATCGAACGGGGCGGTTTCCTGTACCCGGGTCGGATCAATCATATGACGGTGCGGGCTGGGTGGCTGAGCGCCCATGGCAAAAGCGGATATGCCCAAAATACCGAGAAATACAAACAGCATGGCTAACCCGAATGTGAGCCAGATTTTCTCCAAACGATGAATGTGCATCGGCTTTCCTTCTTTCTTTATTTCGTTATTGTCGAACGATGAACAGGATGAAAACCGCCAGCCACATCAACACCACAAATGCACCCAGCGCCATGACGCTGACAAACGTGCCTTTGAATTCCGTTTCTTGGTTAGGCTGTTCCGGTATGGACCTAGACTCCGTTCGCTCCTTGATTTGCTGCAAGTCGGCGCTCACTTTAACCCCTCCCTCATTTGAAGCGCGGTTTGACGTTTCTCATGTTTCTATTGTATCGATCGCATAGCGATCCATCTGTGATTTTTTGCACAAGCGGGCTGCCGCTGTTTCCTGGTTTGTTCGCGAAGAACATTGCCGAGTTTCGCCTTCATTCTCCTGACAAGCTCTATCTGTTTGCTGCTCTCCATGACCTTTGCTTCCAGTGTGGTAAACGGCGTTTTCTTTGACATCCGTTATGTCATTATGTTTTTTGGGCTGGTGTTTGGCGGTATCCAAACAGGCCTTCTTCTTCTCCTTGAGTTCATCATCTACCGTTTATATCTTGGCGGCGAAGGAACATGGGTCGCTGTCCTCATCATAGCCTTCACCTTTACTTTCTCCCTGTTTTTTCACAACATCTACAGAACGACATTGCGGAAATCGCTGGTTACTTTTTGGGCTGGAATCGTATTCTCGTTGTTCCCGCTAGCGCTTACGTATTTATTTTTCCCTGCCTATGTTACCAAACATCTTGCCTTCCACATCGTTGTTATTCCCGTCCAAAACTCAATAGGAATCTGGCTGCTGATGTCTTTGTTCAGCAAATCTGTTTCCAACAAGGAAATCTTTATTAAGCACGCTCAAAATGAAAAAATGGAAGCGATGAGTCATATGGCGGCTTCGCTCGCCCATGGGTGCGCAACCCTCTCACGGCCGTGAAAGGCTTCCTGGTACTGATCCGGGAAAAGCCTCGAGAGCTTCAAAAGGTTAGGCAGTATATTGATATCAGTTTGGATGAAATTCAAAGAACCGAATCGATCATAACGGAGTATCTCTCCATAGCCAAGCCTCCTGCCGAACGACACGGGATCATTAACTTTTCAGAGCAGGTGCAAATTATCATGGAGGTCATGACTCCCTATGCCAATATGTATAATGTGCAATTGGACGTACATCGGCTTGAAACCCCCCTGCTGATCTTGGCAAATCCGGATGAGATGAAACAAGTGCTTGTTAACTTTATTAAAAATGCCGTCGAGGCATGTTCCGAAGTGACGAACGGACAAGTCATCCTGACTCTCCATGCGGAAGAACATTACGCCAAGCTTTCGATCAAAGACAATGGGATCGGGATGAGCGAGGATCAAATGAAGCGGCTTGGCACGATTTATTTCTCAACAAAATCAAGCGGAACCGGGCTGGGACTTACCTTTTCCTACCAGGTGATTCATGCCATAGGCGGCTTAGTAAGCGTGTCCAGCAAGACGCAAGGAGATACAAAGTTTACCATCTCTCTCCCCTTGTACGGCCCCAAATAAGAAAAAGCTCCTGACCGACAGGAGCATGGACCGGGAACAACAAAAGGCCAGACTCAAAGTCTCGCCCGGGGGATCCATCGTGAAGCCGCTAGATTTCAATATCAATCACAATGCCATCAAGTCTTCCTACGCTCCGAATAAAGGCCGAGCAGGCATGATGCTCCGTATTGGCTTTATACGCGTCAAGAGCCGCCCGATCCTCGAAACCAACTTTCAGCACAACCTGGTACCCTTGATTTCGGTCTGAACTACCATTAAATTCATCCTACCAAGACAATTACTTGGGGTTGTTGGGATCGCGCTGCAATTCGTATCGATTGACGGGACGGCCTAAGCCGCCATAATGCACCTCAAGACGCACGATCCCGCGTTTCTCCAGAAATTCCAAATACCGTCTGGCGGTTACCCGGGAGATGCCTACTCCTGCCGCGGTTTCCTCCGCAGACAGTCGGCCGCCCTGAAGCTTCATCACGCTGAGCACCTGCTTAAGCGTCGCAGCATTAAGCCCTTTAGGCAGATCGTCGGACGGGACTTGCACATCATCAACCGGAGCTTCCTTCGTCCCCGCTTCATTCGCGGTTTCACCGCTGATCAGAAGGTCATCCAACTGATCCTGCGTTACCGATTCCCCCGGTCTAAGCGCCATTTGCTGTGCACGGTATCGTTCCAGCGTTTGCCGAACCCGCTCCATCTTGAAAGGTTTAATGATATAATCGAACGCGCCATTGCGCATCATAGTACGCACCGTCTCCGTATCCTTCGCAGCCGTCACGACGATCACATCGACAGGCAGCATGCTGGAACGGAGGCGCTGCAGGGTGGCGATCCCGTCAAGCGACGGCATGAAGATGTCAAGAAAGACTAGATCCGGCTTAAGCTGCTCGATCAGCTTAAGACCTTCCAGACCGTTGGCTGCTGTACCTACAACCTGGAACCCGTCCACCTGCTCTACAAACTGGCGGTTCACTTCCTGCACCATAGGATCGTCTTCAATCAGCAGCACCCGAAAATGCGGTTTCTCTGTGTTACTCATCACGGACACTTGCCCCACCTTTCATCGGAAAAATAATTTCCATCGATGTGCCCAAACCGACCGCCGATTCACATGTTAACTTGCCGTTCCCTTTCGTTACAATATCGTTCAACAAATACAGGCCCATACCGCGGTTCTCCCCCTCCTTGGTGGAAAAACCGCGTTCCAGCATGCGGTCCATCGTTTCTTTCGACATGCCGCATCCGTTGTCCTCGACAGCTATGGACAGCAGTTCATCATTTTGCTCGATGCTGATGTACACTTCTTTATGTTCAGCGTCCAAAGCGACAAGCGCATCGAAGGCATTTTCGATCAGGTTGCCGAGCAGCAGTACGAAATCATGACGGTCCAGCAATTTTGGAAAGCGCTCCAGCCTGCTGTTCGGATCGATCCTGATCTCGATGCCCAGCTCCTTGCCGCGGCTGATTTTGCCCAGCAGCAGTCCAGCCACGCCGTCATCGTCGAAGTGCTGCTGCAGAAACCGGGTGATCTCCTCCTGCTGCTCGGCGATTTCGAACAAGTAGTTGAGCGCCTCCTCCTGCTTGCCGAGCTGAATCAGTCCCGCCGCCGTGTGTATTTTGTTCATATACTCATGATTTTGCGCGCGCAGAGCATGAACAAACTCACGGACGCCTGTCAGTTCTTCGGCCATCCTCGTCACTTCGGTCCGATCCTGAAAGATTCCGATGGCCCCGACCGTATGACCCTGCTCGCGGATCGGAATCTGGTTGCTCCACAGGATGGCCGCTCCGAATTTCAGCTCTCTGCCCAGTTCCGGCTGACCCGAATCGAGCACCTCCATCAGCCGCGTTTCCGGAATGACATCGCCGATCGGCCTCCCGGTCACATCGTCGCTTATACCGAAAATTTGTTTGGCGCGCTCATTGAAAATCGTGATGGCTCCGCCGCGGTCGATGGCAATAACCCCCTCGTGCATCGCCTGGAACGCCGCCGTACGTTCCCGAAACATACTGGCGATTTCCTGCGGCTCCAGATTGAACATCTGCCGCTTGATATGGCGGGCCAGCAGTACAGAGCCAAAAATACCGAACAGCAGCGACAGCAGCGAGGTAACGACGACCGAACGCTTCTCTTCGCCGATCAGCTCATCCACGCCCGGCAGCAAGCCTCCCGCAACAACAACCCCTACCTGCTCGTGCGCGGCATTCATGACCGGCACGAACGCTCGAAGACCGACGCCCGCTTCGCTTCGCACTTTGGAGACATAGGTGTGCTCGGCGAATGCGGGATCGTCCTCTTCTGCGGCGAATATTCCGCCGATGCGACTCGATAACGGATGGGACAGCCGCTTCCGGTTCATGTCAACGACGCTTATATAGGCCACATTATTCAATATCCGGATCTTGTCCGCTACTGGCGCAATATGGATCGCAGCATCGGGACGGCCAATGCTGTCCACGACGTTCGGCAGGTTAGCGACCGTTTGAGCCGTAATCGTCAGTCGGTGTTTCAGTTCATCCTCCTTGAGCCGGGTGAGGCTTCCGATCAGAACGATTCCGCCGATCAGAAGGGAGAATAGGACCAGCCCGAACGAGAGCAGCATGATTTTCCAATAGATGCGAAGCCGATGCAAGAGTTCCCCGTCCTTTCGCACGGTTTATTTTTCTATTTCATTGTGAAATAATAGGGCTGAAATAGCAACCAGGAGGTGAGCCCCCATAAAAACTGTTGCGGGAATCGGCATTTTTCTTGTGCTTGGCTTGCTTGCCGCCTATCTGATCGGGTTTCAACCCGATATCGGAGGCGAGCTGCCGTACGATGACGAGCACACCGGTCTTAAAGACCGAATCGTGATCAAATTCAGCCATGTCGTCGCCGAGAATACGCCCAAAGGGCTCGCCGCGGCGCATTTTGCCGAGCTTGTCAAAGAGAAGTCGCAAGACCGGGTCGAAGTTCAGGTGTTTCCGAACGGGATGCTGTATGCGGAAGACAACGAAATCACCGCCCTTCAGCATGACGACGTTCAAATGATCGCTCCGTCGTTCTCCAATATGAACGTGATTGATCCCGCATGGCTGGTGATGGATCTGCCGTTCGCTTTTCGGAATCAACAGGAAGTGGAGCGCGCCCTGCAAGGGGTACTGGGCGAAAGGCTGCTCGCGACGCTGGAGCCACACGGCATGAAAGGAGCGGCCTTCTGGCATAACGGCTTCCGGCAAGTCACCAACAACGTCCGCCAGCTGCGGACGCCTGAAGACTTTCAGGGCTTGAAATTCCGAATTCAGCCCAGCCCGGTGTTAAAGCGGCAGTTTGAAGCGCTGGGCGCATCGACGATCAGCACCCCTTTTAATGAAATCTACCGCAGTCTGAAGAACGGCAAGGTCGATGGACAGGAGAACACCATTTCCAATATTCTCAGCAAGCGGCTGTACCAGGTTCAACGCTTTATTACCATCAGCAACCACAGTTATCTTGGCTATATCGTCACCTTCAACAAACGGTTCTGGGAGGATCTCCCTCCCGATGTACAGCAGCTTCTTAAGGAAGCGTTAGCGGAAACCTCGGATTGGAATAACCGTGAAGCCTTGTCACACGAGAACCGGCTGCAAACGCTGGCTCAAAATCAGTCGATCGAGATGACGACCCTTTCAGATGCGGATAAAGCGCTTTGGAGACAGCGATTCGAGCCCTTGTACCAAGAGTTCGCCGACATCATCGGGAGCGATTTGATGAAAGAAATTCCATGACCAAAACGAACTAAACAAACAATATGACCGTATTCTTGTTTTGATCCGTCTTCTTTTATACACTTGGGACACGAAATAAAACGTTTTCAGAAAATGAAAGTGAGGCTGTGTCCCATGAAGTTTCGGATCAATTTGAAGAACTTGACCGTTCAAGTCGTCATTGCCATCATACTCGGTATTCTCCTTGGACATTTCTTCCCCGCTACGGGCGAAAAATTGAAAGTCCTCGGCGATGTCTTTATCAAAATGATTAAAATGGTTATTGCTCCCATTGTATTTTTCACCGTTGTGCACGGGATCGCAAACATGGGGGATATGAAGAAAGTCGGTCGCATCGGCGGGAAAGCGCTTTTATATTTCGAAATCGTAACGACGATCGCGCTTGGGATCGGTCTTGTCGTCGTCAACCTGATCAAACCGGGGGCCGGGATCGATGCATCCAAGGCAACCGGCGACATCTCCAAGTATGCCAAAGCGGCGGAAGCCAATCACGGCATTGTCGACTTTCTTGTTGGCGTCGTGCCTGATAATGTCGTCGCCGCCATGGCCGGCGGGGATCTGCTGCCGATCCTGTTCTTTGCGATCCTGTTCGGTCTGTCTATGACGGCTATGGGCGAGAAAGCCCAGCCGATCATTCAATTGTTCGATAAGCTTTCACAAGCCTTCTTCGGTGTCGTGAACATGGTCATGAAGGTGTCCCCGATTGCCGCCTTCGGCGCCATGTCGTACACGATCGGCAAGTTCGGGATTGGATCTCTTACGTCTCTTGGAAAGCTGATGGGTTCGGTTTATATCACGATGGCCTTGTTCATTATCGTCGTTCTCGGCTTGATCGCCAGAGCATACGGCTTCAGCATTTTCAAATTTATCGCCTTCATTAAAGAAGAAATCATGCTGGTGCTCGGCACCTCTTCTTCCGAGTCGGCGCTGCCGCGCATGATGGATAAGCTCGAGAAATACGGCTGTTCCAAATCGGTAGTCGGACTTGTCGTTCCAACCGGCTACTCGTTCAATCTGGATGGCACCGCCATCTACCTGTCTATGGCAGCCATGTTTGTCGCCCAGGCTTCCGGTGTGGAGATGACCATCTGGCAGCAGCTTACCCTGCTTGGCATCCTGATGGTGACCTCTAAAGGCGCTGCAGGCGTTACGGGTTCGGGATTCATCACGCTGGCTGCCACCTTGGCCGCCTTTCCTTCCATCCCTCTGGCGGGTATGGCATTGCTCCTCGGCGTCGACCGGTTCATGTCGGAAGCGCGCGCCATTACGAATCTGATCGGCAACGGCGTAGCAACCGTCATCGTCGCCAAATCGGAAAACGAATTCCACCCGGGCGGACATCCCGAATCGGCCGAACAAGCGGCGGAAGGAACAAATTCCATCAAGAACAGTGTAGCCAAACCGGTCTAAGCCTTATACAAAATTTTTACGCCAAAGGAGCTAATCCATAGGATTAGCTCCTTTGGCGTAATCAGTGAATAAAGCAGCTTATCCGCGGCTGCCGGAATCGGAGCTACCCCAATTCGGCTTTTGGCTGCCTTGCGGCAGCCCTATGGCTGCGAGACACGACTACGCTCAAAGTACCGGCAATAAGCAGTAATAATCCGGTATAACCGACCAGCCCCGACCACCCGAATCGACTCCATACCAATCCGCCTATCGGACTCATCATACTGGAGCCTGCATAATAAAACAGCAGGTATATCGACGAGGCCTGAGCCTTCTGATCTGGCGCGGCCAGCTTTCCGACCCAGCCGCTCGCTACAGAATGGGCGCCGAAAAATCCAAAGGTGAATAGGGAAACCCCTATGATTTTAAGCAACAGCGGCATGCTTATCGTCACACACGCCCCGGTCAGCATGAGGGCAATGGCTATCGCGATCACCTTGGAATGAGGCATGCGGTCGGTAAGCTTGCCCATCCAGGCCGAGCTTAACGTACCCATCAAATAGACAACAAATATGGAGCTTACTAACGTCTGGCTTAATTCATAAGGAGGAGCCAGCAAGGGAAAGCTGATAAAGTTAAACAGGGAAACAAAAGCACCCATCAGCAGGAAACTGATCGCGTACAGAGCGAGCAGCCTTCGATCCTTCAGCAGCCGGAATACATGGATGCTCCGCCGTGACTTCACGTTCGAGGTTTGGTATTTGGACTCGGGCAACAGAATCCAGAATAAACCTCCGAACGTCAAGCTGATGACCCCAAGCATCCCGATCGCAACATGCCAAGTGAAATAATCGGACAAAGCCCCGACAACCAAACGGCCCGCCATGCCGCCTACACTCGTCCCGCTTATATAAATACCGATGACGGTCCCCAAGCGGCTTGAATGAAATTCCTCACTGATATAGGCCATTGCTATGGATGGAAAGCCAGCCAATACGATACCTTGCAGAGCACGAATCACCAGCAGCGGCTCGAGCCGATGGCACAAAGCCGCCCCGACCGAAAGCAGCCCTGACAGCAGCAAAGCGAAGGTCATCGTTCTTTTCCGCTTCAGCCGGTCGGAGAAAAGGGAGACGATAAACAGAAAAAATGCGAGAAATCCGGTGCTAACCGACAGCGTCAAGCTCGCGGTGGCCGGCGATACCCCAAATTCCTTCGTCAGCACCGGAATCAGGGGTTGTGTGCTGTAGAGCTCCGCAAATGTGACAAAACTGCCTAAAAAGAGCGCGATTATGGCGCTTGCATATTGCCTGCTTCCCGGTTGTATATATTCCATGAATCTTGCAGCCTTTCTGTGCATCCGGATAGGTTTGATAGAGATACCTATATTAAAATACCATATTTGGTGACCGAACAAAAACGAACAAAAAAACAAAAGATCGCAAGCACTGAAAACTTCGGGCTTCAGGCTTGGCGATCTTTTTGTAATTTTTTACAGAGTCATGATTTGATAATCATCAGCAATGAACTGCGCAACACTTAGATGTCCGTCCCGTTCCCCTATTGTGGTCAAACCCGACGCTCGCACTTCATCTTTGACACCGAATGCATGAGCACAATATTCGCACACCCCTGCGATGAGGCCAAGGTTTTTAACAGCTTTGTACAGCGGGTTGAAGTCACTGGCAGGATCCTCAAACTTTTTAACCCATACCGTACCGGCACCATCAAAAAATACCTTCACCTCATGCCCCGCTTCATGCAATTCCTTTGCGTATAAAAGCGAGTGCAGCGCCCGTCCCAATTCAGCTTCTGAAGCATGTACAATAATCGCGATTTTTTTCATCGGTAGTTCCTCCCTTAGGCGCTCCTCTCTTCCCAGCGCCTTCATGAGTTCCTCGACCGGCATATATTCAAGTACCAGACTCAGACGTTCCAAGTCTCCGGGCGTTTGAATCTCCGTCCACTTAAATAGTTTCAGTTGTGGTATAATTGCCATTTCTGGCGATCCCTCTCATTGGAAAATTGTTTTCTCGACAATTACAATTTTACCATGGACAGGCTCGCCTGTTTACTATTTATTACCGCATCGAGGGGCTGGGGTGGATTTTCGGACCCGGCCTACTTTTACGCCTGAAATCCTACGTTTTTCGCTGATTTTTGGGGTAAAGATTATTTTCGCTTATTTCTTAGACCTTGTCTTGTCCGGTACCGAGGGCACACCTCTTGCTCCACAGCGTCCCCCGCTTACGCCGATGCTCTTAAATCCCTTATCTTTTTTCCAATTCAGATGAGGTGAATATAAATAATCCCCCCACGAAAAGTGGGAGGAACGAGGTCTTGCGGGGTGAGGAAAAACCTTGCACCGCAAGGCTCGGCGAATGCCGAGAGTCTATTTAAAGGTTCGGGAGGTCTACCATGCATTTATTCAAATTCAGAGTCAAAACGATAAGAGTCAAGCTTGTCTTATTATTTTTCATTTTCTTTCTTCTTCCCTTTATGCTATTTGGTTACATTTGGTATCACCGTTCAACTCAGTTGATCGAAGAGAATGCGATTGCTTCCGCGAGGAAATCGATCCAGCAAGCGAACGGCTACTTAAATTATTATTTCGGCGAGTTGGAACGAACGACCTTCCCGTTAATCGCCCATCCGCTTATTCAAGATTTCATGAAAATTACGACAAACGATGTTTACGAGCGGCTTTCCCTAACACAGCAAATCCAGAACCAAATCATTAATCAAGTCTTATACGGGAAGAAAGAAGTGTACGGTTTATCGATAATATCTGATAAAGGGATGATCGTTTCTAATATAGCCGATACCCTGGAAGGGTTCGGAAACCGCGATATGAGCCAGCTTGAGCCGACAGGGCAGCAGAACATTAAGTTTAACCGCATCCATTGGGAGAATGGGATGCCTATTATGTCGATCAGCAGAAGATTTACGGATGCCCATACATACGAAATAAAAGGCTTGATGCTGATCGACCTTCGTCTTAACGAAATATCAGCGTTTATTAATAAGCTCGGCTTAAGTGAAACCGGTATTACGTGGATTGCAAACAAAGAGGGAGAAGTCGTGCTTCACCCGGCTCATAACCAGATCGGCAAGGCGGTGCCGGAATGGTATGACGAGAATGTACGGAAGAAGGAACAAGGATCGCTCATTGTAAACGATTCGGGGGGGCAAAAGCTGATCGTCTTCGAGCATTCCCCGTTGACGGATTGGACTCTAGTATCCGAGGTTCCTCTTCAAGAGCTGACCGGCGACTTGTTTGCCCTGCGTAATCTGACAGTCATCATCTTGATCGCGGTTACCCTCGTTTCGTTGTTTTTTATAGGAGGCTTCGCACTTAATCTGACAAATTCGGTTTCCAACCTGAAAAGACTGATGAAACGGACCGGAAGCGGAGATATGTCCGTTCGCGCGCATGTGCCGCCGGGAAATCACGATGAGCTGGGCGAGCTGTATGAAAGCTTTAATCAGATGGTTGAAAAGCTGCAAAGATCGATCGATGAGATCCATGCTTCCGAGCTGCGGGAGAAAGAGCTCACGATCAAACAACGGGAGACGATGCTGAAATCGATGCAGGCGCAAATTAATCCTCATTTTCTATACAACACACTGGAGGTCATCAATTCTTACGCGATCTTGGAGAACGTCATGCCGATCAGCCGCATGGCCATTTCGCTTGCTTCTTTATTCCGTTATAGCATTACAAGCGGAGATGCGAAAATATCGCTACACGATGAGATGCAGAATGTGCAAACCTATTTGGACATCCAAAAAGAGCGGTTCGAGCATTTGATCGTCGACATGCAATTCTCATGGAGCGATCTGCCTCAGGTCCAGGCGCTGCGCCTTATTCTTCAGCCTTTAGTTGAAAATGTGTTTCGCCACGCGTACGAAAAGCATGAGCTTTATCCCGAGTTTATTGCTCTAGCGGGCGAAAGAACGTTGATAGGCTACCGTCTTGTCATCATGGACAAAGGGGGAGGCATGGATTCCGCAGTTATGGACAAGCTGAACCAAGCTTTCCGGTCGGAAGAAGATGCCGAATCCCAATTGCCGGGAAATGACTGGAACGAAGAGAAACGATGGGGACACATCGGGTTATGGAACGTTCACCAAAGGCTGCGATTGAGCTTTGGGGCGCCTTACGGACTTACGATCTTGAACTCGACGGATAAGGGAACATCGCTGGAAATTCATTTGCCGATCATAGATGGAGGGAATTGGGATGCTTAAAGCGATTGTTGCAGATGATGAGACCTTGATAAAGAAGAGCTTGAAGATGATTGTGGAGAGGACCGGCTTATTTGAAGTGATGGAGGCTTCCTCCAATGGCCGCGATGCGCTGGAATATATGAAGGAGAACTCCGTGGATTTGCTCATTACCGATATCCGCATGCCGGTTATGGACGGACTGAATTTAATAGCGGCGCTGCGCGATGCGGGTCATCAGACCGATGTCATCATTTTAACCGGGTATGGAGAATTCGAGTATGCCCAGAGAGCTATACGTTATGGAGTCAAGGATTATTTGCTCAAGCCGATTGTACCGGAGCAGCTGAAGCTCATGCTGGAACAAATCGCGCTTAAGCTAAGCCGCCAAAAGCACATACAGGAGCAGCGCCAGGAATCTCTTTGGTATTGCAGACAGCAGGGGGAGCGTTTGTCTCTGCTGCTGAGAGACATGGATGGAGTGGCGATCCTTACCCTTCTAGACGAGGTTAGCAGCTATTTAAACGACTGTTATGGCGAGGATTTGCATATGTACAAATCCTTTTATGCCGATTTGCTTGCATTTGCCAATAAAGAGCTGATCTTAATCGCTCCTGATCTTAAGGATGTCGCGCCGGCGTCCTGTTCCTTCTCTGAGGAAGACTCCATGGAGATGCTTCGGGGACAAGTCCGTAAGCAGATTAGCAATTGGATGCTGCGGATGGCGGATTTCAGAAGTCACGGCATCGCTCTGACGATGAAGAAGGCTTTGGCCTATATTCAACAACATATCTATAATGAGAATTTGACGCTGCAATCCGTTGCCGATGAGCTTCATTTGTCCGTCTCTTATACAAGCGAATGCATCAAGCAAGCAATAGGAATGAACTTCACCCATTATGTGACTAGACTCCGGATGGAGCAGGCAAAATCACTTCTGTCAGACCCTTCCTGCAAAATGTACGAAGTGGCGTTCCAGTGCGGATATGCGGATTACGCTCATTTTACAAAAACGTTCAAAAAGGTTTACGGTTATTCCCCTAAGGACTATCGTGCGCGGCTAAACGAGCCTAATCTGGAATAATAGGCGAAAAAATGACAACCTGGACCTCGCTAAGCACATGTACCTTTCTCCTGATGGCGTTTACAATGAGAGCACATCAGAGGAAGGAGGCCGAAAAGATGGTTAAAGGGTCTAATTATTTTATGAAAAATTGGCAAATTTACTCCATGATCATACCCGGCTTATTGTTTTTTGTCATCTTCAAGTACATCCCTTTAGCCGGCAGTATTATCGCATTCCAGAATTACACGCCTTTCAAAGGAATTAGTGGTAGTGATTTTGTCGGATTAGAGCATTTTGTACGCCTGTTTAGCTACCCCGAGTTTTACCGGGTGCTGCGCAATACGCTGCTTATCAGCTTGTATCAGATCGTATTTGGATTCCCGGCGCCGCTCATTCTTGCGCTTTTATTGAATGAGATTCGTAAGGTCGCAATCAAGCGGGTCATGCAGACCGTATTATACGTACCTCATTTTTTGTCCTGGGTTATTTTAGGCGGTATGATGATGACCTTGCTGTCGCCGGAAACAGGTCTAGTCAATCAAATTCTCAATATGTTCGGGCTGGAAAGCGTGTTTTTTATGCAAAAGCCGGAGTATTTTCGCAGTATTGTAGTGGTCTCGGGAATTTGGAAAGAAGTCGGCTGGGGTACGATCATTTACTTGGCTGCGTTGACAGGGATCAACCCTGAATTATACGAAGCAGCAGAGGTCGATGGCGCAGGGAAGCTGAGGCAAGTGTTCAGTGTCACCATACCGTCATTGTTACCGACAATCATGGTGCTGCTGCTGCTCAAGATAGGTCATATCCTCGATCTTGGCTTCGAGCAAATTTATGTATTGCTGAACCCTCTTGTACGCGAAACAGGCGATATTCTGGATACTTACATTTATGATGTGGGTTTGCTCAACGGACAATACAGCTATACGACCGCAATCGGATTGTTCAAATCCATCGTGGGTCTTGTTCTCATATTAGGAGCAAACACAATAAGCAAGAAAACAACTGGAGATTCAATTTACTAGGAGGATGGGTGTGTGTGAGAAAAGTCAATCCATCTCTGAAATGGTTTGAAGCGTGCAATTATATATTTCTTTCACTTGTTTCCCTGATGGTGCTGCTGCCTTTCCTTAATATTGCAGCAGGGTCGTTCAGCGGCGGGAATGCGATTTTGCAAGGGGAAGTCACGCTCCTCCCTGTTGACTTTACGCTCGAGAACTACCGGGCTGTTATCAAGAACTTAGGCTTCTGGAAATCATTCGGCATTACGGTCTATATTACGGTCTTGGGCACTGCGCTTAACCTGATATTTACATCCTTAATGGCGTATGGGTTAGCCCGACGCGAGCTAAAGGGAAGATCGACGATTCTCCTTATTGTCTTGTTCACGATGATTTTTACGGCTCCGATTATTCCTTCGTATTTGCTCGTTAAGTCTTTAGGAATGCTGAACACGCTGTGGGCCGTCATGATTCCATCGCTAATCAGCGGTTTTAATCTATTAATTATGATTTCGTTCTTTCAAAATATTCCGGACGGGTTGACGGAGGCGGCAAAGATCGACGGCTGCAATGAATACCGTACGTTCTGGAGCATCGTATTGCCCCTGTCCATGCCTGTTATGACAACGATCGGATTGTTCTATGCCGTCTCCAACTGGAACGGTTATTATGCGGCGATGATGTACTTGCGCGATCCTGGCTTGTTTCCGCTTCAAGTGAAAGTAAGACAATTGGTTACTCAGGATAATGCCAGCGATATCCTTACTTCTTTATCATCGGCGGAAGGCATTAAGATGGCTACGATTATCGTAGCAACCATACCTATCATGCTGATCTACCCATTTATACAAAAGCATTTTGTAAAGGGCGCCATGATCGGATCGGTGAAAGGATAGTTACCTAATCTCAAAAACTATAGGGGGATTTTATTCGATGAATAGGAAATCGATTACAGCTTTGACTTGTCTTTCTTTAACCGGAAGCTTGCTCGCCGCATGTGCCGACAAGACAGATACAAGTCCCGCTGCACTACCGACTATCAAACTTGCCATCGGGGATCGGAATATGCCGTATGTGACGTCTTCTCCGAACCTTAACGAAGACAAATATGTGAAGAAACTGCGCGAGCTGTCGAAAACTGATTTTCGGATCGAAGCAATAAACCAAGCCGACTATTCCAAAAAGCTTAATCTGATGTTTGCGTCAGGCGATTTGCCGGATGCCATTCAGGCCGTGAACGGGATTACCTCCCCCGAGATCTCGGCGGCTATCAATAACGGCGTTTTCTATGAGCTTAATGATTTGATCGATAAGCACGCGCCTGGATTGAAGACGAAAATTAATAAAGACCTGTGGAATTCGTCGCTCGTGAGTAAAGACGGAAAAATATATGCAATTCCACGCGAGGCACCGGTACCAAACAACCGAATTGTCTATATCCGTAAAGATTGGATGGATAAGCTCGGACTGCAGGTTCCGAAAACCGTAGACGAGTACTTGAATGTGCTCCGTGCATTTAGAGACAAGGATCCGAACGGGAATGGAAAAGCAGATGAAATTCCTTTTATTGGGCGGAAAAATTTTGATTTCGGATATGTATTCTTTGGTGCTTACGACGTTAGCCCGGAAGGATGGAAGTTTGTTAATAATCAGCTCGTTCCTAACTTTATTCGTCCGGAGATGAAGGACGCATTGAAGCTGCATCAGCAAATGTATCAAGAAAAACTGATCGATAATGAGGTCTTTGTCAATACATCTACGGATTGGGTAGCTAAGATCGAGAATACTCAGCGGGTCGGCATGTGGATTCACGCTACCGAGTATCCGGACAAGACAGCTACGGGTTACAAGAGGCTGACTCCTCCTGTTGAGTTCATCAACATTCCTGCTCCTACCGGACCGGATGGAAAAGGCGGCAACTTGATCGGATCGGTAGTGGATCCTCTGTCCACCTGGGTGATCCCGAAGACGAATAAACATCCGGAGCAAGTGTTGAAGTTCCTGGAATGGTTCTTATCCGATGAAGCCCAAGCATTCTTGAATTACGGGCTTGAGGGCGAAGATTATACGGTAGAGAATGGCAAGAAAATGCCTAAGCCGATCACCACGAAAGCCGAATCGGACAGGGAACAGATGCATCTTCAATGGCTGCGATGGATTGGGCCGAGCAATATCCACGACCAGGAGTTCATGAAGAACCGCGAGAACGGGCAATACGTTCCAGCCGCCATGAAAATCGCAGCAGCCGAAGGCCGGGTAAATGACGGCCTGGATATGCCGATTCCGCCGACACTCGCATCCAAGCCTGAACTTCAGTTTACTGGTCTATGGATGGAGACCGCGGCCAAAATCGTAACCGGTCGCGATCCGCTCGATAGCTTCGACAAGTTCGTTGAGGATTGGAAAAAGCGCGGCGGAGACAAGGTCATTCAAGAGGCTACCGAGTGGT
This sequence comes from Paenibacillus sp. EPM92, assembly GCF_016586185.1. Lineage (NCBI taxonomy): Bacteria > Bacillati > Bacillota > Bacilli > Caryophanales > Paenibacillaceae > Paenibacillus > Paenibacillus sp. EPM92. Next base: position 30,049 of record NZ_BCPS01000042.1, on the reverse strand, counting down.
ACTTGAAGAACAAGGGAGCCGAATCTAAATAACTTTTCCGACAAGGGGGATATCCATTATCCCTCTTGTCTTATTACTAAGCTAAAGAGACTGTTGATTCAACCAAATTGGAGGAATTGTACGATGGAACCTAACCGCGACAACTTAATGCAAAACATATTCTCCCTTCGATCGCGTCTTCAACGATATTTGGACGTGGAAGCTGCATTGGCATTGGCGCAAGCTGAGCTTGGAATCATTCCCCAATCGGCCGCTGACAAAATAGCGGAAGCTGCCAAAGTAGAATTAATGGATATAGAACGACTAGAAGCCGATCAAGCCAAAACGGGTCACTTTATGATGCCGATTGTCTCCGAGCTGTCCCGCGTTGTCGGGGAGCCAGAAGGAGGGTTTGTGCATTGGGGCGCTACCTCCCAAAACATTGAGCAGACCGGCGATGTTCTCGGATACCGTTCCGCTGTGGCCGTATTAAAGAATCAAATGTGCGATGTCATTGAAGCTTTGGCTGTGTTAGGCGAGAAGACCGCTGATACGCTCATGGCGGGACGTACTCATTGGCAGCAGGCGGTACCGATTACGTTCGGATTCAAAACGGCTTCTTGGACCGATGTGATGCTGCGGCATTTGGAACGGATGGAACAGCTGGGGCCGCGCCTATTTATATCCATGACCGGTGGCGCTGCCGGCACATTTGCCAGCTTGGGGGATATGGGACCGGCCGTACAGGCAGGCGTAGCGCGGCGGTTGAACCTTAATCCGATGCCGGTGCCTGCCCGCAACATTGCGGATCCCTTTGCTGAGTTTGTACTGCTTCTTGGTATGATCGCCGCTACCTTGACCGCGATTGCCGAAGAAGTGTCTCGCTTGATGGCGACGGAGTTTGGAGAAGTTAGCGAACGGCTTCCGGAAGGAGACGTCGGCAGTTCGACGATGCCGCAAAAAAAAATGCAAAGAAATGTATGGAGGTCGTCACTAAATCGGCTCAGATTCGATCCATGGTACCCGTCGCCTTGGAAGCTATGATCCATTCGCATGAAGTGGACGGTGCCCGGTTTGCCATTATGCAAAATGCGGTGGAACTAAGCGCGGTACTGGCTGGCGATATTCTCAAGGCTATATATAGCGTGCTTGTTGGACTTGAGATTTACCCTGAGCATATGAAACGGAACTTGGAGCTGTCCGGCGGTCTCATTAATGCTGAAGCGGTGATGATGACTCTGGCCGATACGATCGGACGTCAAGTCGCCCATGAAGTCGTTCATGAGGCGGCTCATCATGTGGCGACAAGCGGTGCGGCCATCACATTCTATGACGTGCTGTCCAAAGATTCCCGGGTTACTGGACACGTTCCGCCCGATGTAATCAAGAAGATTCTCAATCCTGCGACACATACAGGTCTAAGTGCGCAGCTTGCTAAGGAGACCGCCGCTCGTGCTTATGCCGTTGTTAACCTTCAGCGAACCCATTGATCACCGGAAAGGAAGGCTTTGAATACGTGTGGCAAAAACTAGTGTCATTATGCGGATCGAGCTCGATCACGAGAAAATAAGCTTCGGAGATACAGCTGCCGTCATCAGCAGAATGGGTGGAGATATTACTTCGATCGATGTGATCCGCTGCTCGCGGTGGCCGGCGATACCCCAAATTCCTTCGTCAGCACCGGAATCAGGGGTTGTGTGCTGTAGAGCTCCGCAAATGTGACAAAACTGCCTAAAAAGAGCGCGATTATGGCGCTTGCATATTGCCTGCTTCCCGGTTGTATATATTCCATGAATCTTGCAGCCTTTCTGTGCATCCGGATAGGTTTGATAGAGATACCTATATTAAAACACCATATTTGGTGACCGAACAAAAACGAACAAAAAAACAAAAGATCGCAAGCACTGAAAACTTCGGGCTTCAGGCTTGGCGATCTTTTTGTAATTTTTTACAGAGTCATGATTTGATAATCTTTTGATCCTCGCCGTCCACTTCGCGTACAGCGTGACGTCGCTCGTTCCCATGTTTCCTGTGTTGTCAGGCACTTCGTACCCTCGGAGAGAGTATTGTTAAGACAATTGCTGTATGCTTCCTTTCCACGAAAGTATACCGCCTTGTAATTGTGATATCTTCGAATAACCGTTTTTCTTTAAAATGAATGCCGCCTGCTTGCTCCGCATCCCCCCGCGGCAATACAACAAAATCTCTCTGTTCTTTGGAACTTCGTCTAGGCGTCGTTTTAATTCCGACAAAGGGATATTTACAGCCCCAGGAATAAAGCCTTTACTATATTCTGTTTTTTCTCTAACGTCTATAAGCACATGATTAGAGCTGCGTTCAATCTCTTTCTCAAAATCATTTGCATTATAGTTTCTCAAACCTTTCAGCGGCACTAAACGCGTATACATAAAAAAACCTATTATAGCTACTGCTGTGATACATAGCACCCAAACTAAACTAAACAATTTGTTCATCCCTTTCACGATTAACTGTATGCCGTGTCTACATGTTTTAAGCTTTGAAGTCGTTAGAGCTTTTGCACTGTCAGCCATTCTACCATCCGATTTGCCACAAGTTTCCAATCAGCCTCCAACATCATATCGTGCGCCATATTAGCGAAAATTTCCGGCTTTGTGCCATAAGCGTGCGCCGTTTCCTGCATCTCATCAGCATCAATGAAGAAGTCGTTCGCTGCACCGAGAACCAGCATGGGAGTCTTGATTTTCTGTGTCTGCACCGGCATTCGAGCCATCTCCAAAAAGGCCCGGAGCGACTCGTCCTGCAAATTGCTGACGTATCGCTTGAGCTGTTCCGGCGGCATACTGGCCGAGAAAAATGCTTGGACCGCTCCAGCTTCATTGTTGTAAAGATTTACTCGTCCGGTAATTAATGTTTTCAGCAGCTTGCCTGGATTCTGGAGAGAGGTCTTTACCGTAGTTTTCTTCGTGCCTCCAGGTGGTGCTGAAGCTAGCAGAATACCACATGGAGCATGATGATGCTCTAAATACTTTTGAACGACGTACCCGCCCATCGAATGACCCACAATGATCGGCGGCTGTTTCAGGGAAGACGCTACCTCAGTAACATCTTCAACATAATCGGTAATCCGATTCCACCGCAGTCGTTCTCGCCCGGCGCTTTTTCCATGCCCTCTCCAGTTGAGTGCGTGAACCTCGTACCCTTTGTCAGCGAAATAGGGCAGAAAGTATTCTTCCCACGCCCAAGCGCCATGGAAAGCGCCATGGACAAATAGTATAGGATTGGGGCGACTATGATTTGATGGGTGTAATGTCACGGTATCGATTTTTGCCATACATGTACCTCCAGCTGTCTTTGTATTTTTCACAGACAACGTACGTTATGTGTTCAGGATTCCAACAAACTTTATTGCAGATCTTTGGTTTTTTATCATATCACCCATAAGATACTCAGCATCTTGGCCAACCCAGCCCATCAGTGCCGACCCCCGACGAGATTGCCATGGCAGCCCCAAAAAGTATAATCCATCTATAGGACTGACACCTCTTTCATGCTGTGGAAATCCGTTCGAATCTAAAAGGCCATCAACGTCAACCCAACTATAATCGGGCCGAAAACCTGTCGCCCAGATCACGTTATTAGCTTGAATGGAAGAACCGTCTTCGAATCGTATTGTTTCCCCTTCTGCACTAACGGCTCGAGGCTTCATCGCAACGGTTTTAGCACTCAGGAGATTCTTTAACTCCAAACCATAAATTTGTTCCGGCTTTTTCTTAAGCCAGGATGCCCTTTTCGTATGAATATCCGCTCCCAGCAAACCAATTTGGTTAAAATACCAAAAAATACTTTTACGTAAGAGGTAAAGTGGCTTGAAACTCATTTTATGGCCTATAGATATGGTTACTTCATGCTGCTTAGCTAGCTCAACAGCAATTTGTGCTCCGGAATTTCCAGCCCCTATGACCAACACAGAACCCGAACGTAATTCGGTAGGGTTACGGTAAATAGAAGAATGCACCTGGTATATATGTTTATTAAAGCCTTGAGAAAACGTAGGTATAAAAGGCTTTTGAAAAGGACCTGTAGCAATAACCACTTGATTAGCTGCAAATTCGTCTCCTTGACTGCTCCGGAGGTAAAAGCCATTTTGTATTTTCTTCAATAAGGTAACGGTAGTATTGAACACAATGGGAAGAGAATAATGCTGGGCGTAAAGTTCCAAATAGTCCGCAGCCTCATCTTTAGTAGGAAGACCATCCGGTCGGCCCGGAAAGGCTAAACCAGGTAAGCTGTTATACATTCGCGGTGTGAATAAAAACAAAGAATCATAGCGATTTCTCCAACTGTCGCCGGAACGTGCTTTTGCATCGAGAATGACAAAATCACACTGATTTTTTTGTAAATAATATCCCATGGATAACCCTGCCTGACCGCCACCGATAATAATTACATCTTTTTCTATCATTCTAAGATACCTCCCATGGATATCACCAATCCCTTTGTTACCATCATAAACAAGGAAGAGACAGGTGAACGCGCAAACGATGCATGCATCCCCGCAAATATTTGCGGACTGCGCGCATCTTTCTAAGCCCTCAAGTCCCCAGAGCTCCAGCGCGGTGAGCCATTCTACCATCCGGCTTGCCGCATCCAACATCATGTCGTATGTATGTTACAAAAAATTTCTGGCCTTATGCCGGTTGAATGGGCCCTTTTCTTGGAGCTCGGTGGCAATGCTTCACGTGGAGGGCTAATAGAGCAACAAAAAAAGGTTCGCACTTTGGTCTTATCCCCGTCAAGTAGACAATTAAAAAAAGAGGTAATTAAGCGGCGATTGCCTCCCGGAATTCAACTGGGGAGCGGTCGCCTAATTTTTTCTGGAACCGTTCCCTTTTTTGCCATAAAAAATCCCCCCGGTCAACCGTGTTGAGTCCATCATAACATGAACTCTTTTTTCACTGTCTACCGTAAGGGGATAATACCACTTGCCTAAGGTGCGTTCCTTTTTTTTGTCCCAAAGTACTATTCAGCTCGCAGCAATTCTGAACCTTTACAGGTCGAGTGCGCCCACTTCGGTTTTATCCGAACTGGATTTTAATAGGTGACCGATTGGGATTCAATATCCTGGCCGGTCTTCTTTTTAGTCAAAATCATACCTTTGTTCTTTAAACGGATCTCCGAGCATTAGTTAAAGTACCCGTTGGAATGTAAGAAAGCCTCATAAAGTGGCCCTGGTACCTATAAGAATGGTCATGATGCGGAATTAAGAAATAAAGCCTTTCTTCATCGCCTCAGCCTTTTCCTGCATCGCATAAAATTTCAATGCAGCGATGTCTCTCTCCGCCTCGGCTTGCTTCAGCTTCAAACCGAAAGCGTTCACCTCATGCTTGGAAACCGCGCCTACCTTGTAACGAATTTCCATTCTACGAAGATCGACCCGCAAATCCTCTACGTTTCGCGCCTCCTCGGTGTAGGCCTGTAATGCTTGATTCGCTTCCGAGTACGTCGCTTCAATTTTCTTGGTTAGCTCAAGCTGTGTCTTCCGGTTTTGTGTAGCTGCGATGGCTGCATTAGTTGATAAATATCGGTCACCGTAGACGTTAGAGGTTACCGTGTGCTCTTGCTGCCACAACGTCTCGTCCAAATTGTTGGATGCGATCTTTACTTGATAAGCTTGTTCCAGTAGTACATACATATGGGGACGTGATTTATTCACGTCCCCTGTACGTCCCCAACTATTCCTTTACTTAAATCCCTTAATCAAAAAACGCTCAGTTCTGTGTAACCGAGTGAGTTTCTTCTAAGTATACCTTTAATCGAAATCGTAGCGTTGCTCCTTGAAGGGATCGCCATACATGTGATACCCGTTCCGTTCCCAGAAGCCCGGCTTGTCTTTCTCCATAAATTCGATGCCGCGCAGCCACTTCGCGCTCTTCCAGAAGTAAAGATGCGGAACGACCGCGCGCACGGGAGCCCCATGCTCGGGCGTCAGCAGCTGGCCGTTGTGGCGGATGCCAAGGAACGTCGTGTCGCGCAAGAAATCGTCCAGCGGCAAATTCGTCGTCCAGCCGTGCTCGGCGTGCAGCATCACGTATTTCGCTTCCGGCTTCAGCTTAACCAGTTCCATGATTGTCGCGACCGAGACGCCTTCCCAGACGTTGTCGAGCTTCGACCACGTCGTTACGCAGTGAATGTCATTATGGAACTCGCGCATCGGCAGCGCCAGAAATTGTTTATAGCTTAAAGTAACTTCCTCTTCCACCAGTCCGAATAGGCGCAAATCCCATTTGCTCATATCATTGTAATACGGAACGCTGCCGTAGTGCAGAACGGGAAAGCCGTCGGTTAGCGTTTGGCCCGGGGGAACGCGGTCGGCGATATTGTCATTTGTGAATTTGGTTTCGTTTGCCATGTTAATGATCAACCTCCTTAACATTGGGGAGTATTACATATTACATATAGTATAACCGTATCAGGCAAGTTTGACCATGCGGTCCATTAAGCGCCAGGATGAAGCGCCTCAACGAGCCGGTGCGCCGGAAGAACCCGGTCGGCCCGAACCGTGCAGCTGCCGGGATCGGCAAGCGAAGCAAGCACATGCTGGACGACGCCGGCAAACCCTCTTCGGTATAAAATGGTGTCCCAGCTGCCGAACGTTTGCTCGCGGGGGGCTTCGCCTCGCTCCATCCAAACCGCTCTCTCCATGTTCAGGACCTCGGCGGAACGTCCGCCGCCATGCAGCTCCAGCTTCTCTAGGTCGGCTCCCGCCAGCCGCGCCATCCCGAAATGGGCGATCGCCCCATCGGCGCTGCCTGCCGAGTCCGCATTCCCTTGTCCGAACAGCAGCGTGCCCGAGCCGAGCACCAGCCTGCCTTCGGCATCCGTACGCTCCAAGTACGATCCGACCTTGAAAGCGTCCCCGCCTAGCCACAACAGCAGATCGAGCATATGGATCAGATCGTCGTAAAGCGTATGCCGGGCGCATTGATTTTGCAGCTTGGTGCGGTGTTTCGAGACGGTAACTGCGTCAAAGCCGCCAGTTTGCGCCAGCCAACGCCTGGCCTCCGTATAGAGTGGAGCAAACCGGCGATTAAAGCCGACGGCCAGCAGCAAGTTATGATCGAGGGCGTAGTCTGCCATCCGCTGCGAGGCCTGCAAATCATAGGATAACGGCTTATCCACGTAGACGTGCGCGCCCGCTTGCAGACAAGACATGACGATATCCTCATGCGTTTCCGTCGGACTGTGCACGAACACGATATCCGGCTTGGCTTCCTTCAGCAAATGCTCGACCGAGGCAAAACGCCCCGGTATCCGATACTGCGCGCCGATCCGTTCGACTGTGGCCGGATTGCGGCTTGACAAGCCGACGATATCGACATTATCGTTTGCCGAAAGCAGCGGCATGTATACCTTTTGGGCGATATCGCCCAGACCGACGATGCCGATCCTTGGTTTCATCCGAACCCCTCCTTCACCAAAATTTGATAAAACCTCCAGCACCAAGCGACTTTCAAGGGACCAAGCGTTATGGTAATATAAAGGTTGGCGATCCCACCGCTTTCGCCTGATCCGTACCTTACTTCTGGGGGATTTCACTATGCATAAAATGAAAACCTGGCTTTTCGCCGCCTCGCTCGTCGCGTTCGCGGTACTGCTCGGTTTGGCCATCTATTACGAATCAACGGTTTACTTGTATGCCGCCAGCGCCTTGCCGATCCTGATCGTCATCTGGCTGCCCGATATCGAACGGCATCAATATATTCGTCCCAAGCATCGCAAGCGGGTCAGCCTTCGCATCCATTCGGGAGGCGTGAACGGCAAGGTAACGATCTCGTTCGACCCCGGTTTCGTCCGGTGGCGGAAGGCCGGCAAGCTTTATTTTCACTTGGACAGCCTCAAGCGGGAGGAAGCTCCCGAAACGAACATGAAACCCGGTAAAGCTGCAGACGCCGGACTTCCGGTACTGTCTTATGACTTGTCGGCGCACCCGAGCAAGCCGGGATGGATCGGCATCGACCTCAAGCAGCTTGCCGAACGGACCGCAGGACTATCCGTCACGACCGACGAAGTGACGCGACTGACGATTCGTTTGGGCGATCTCGAGGAGATGGCCGTCCGGCAAATGACAAATGCCGTTCCCGTGACATCTGGCAGCAAGCAGATGCAGGCTTAATACATGAAAGCAGATGACCGCCTTCGGGTAACCAACCGGGCGAATCATCTGCTTTTTTCGTTGGGCGGAACCGGATGAACTTTCGTTACGACTTGCCCAGCAGCCTGGCCAGTGTGCGTACCGTCGCCCCGGTGCCTCCTGCCGGCTCGGTGCCCCGCTCGCTCCACAGCCAGGCCGTGCCTCCCGTATCGAGGTGAACCCAGGGGGTTTCCCCGGCGAAATGCCCGATGAACAAACCCGCCGTAATACAGCCCGCCCAGCGGTCGCGGCCGGTGGCGTTCTTGATGTCGGCTACGCGGCTCTTGAGCATGTCCCGGTACTCCGGATAGTTCGGCAGCGGCCATATTTTCTCGCCCGCTTCCTGCGCGTTCGCGAGCACCTCTTGAAGCAGGGCGTCATCATTCGTCACCGCGCCCGTCGCGACATCCGCGAAGCTGACCAACACGGCCCCGGTCAAGGTAGCCACATCGATCAGGCGCGTAGCGCCCAGCTTTTTCGCATACAACACGCCGTCCGCCAGCACGATCCGTCCTTCCGCGTCCGTATTCAATACTTCCACCGTTTGTCCGTCCATCAGCTTCACGATGTCGCCCGGCTTGAAAGCCGCTCCGGACGGCATGTTCTCGGCGGTCGGAATGACCATGACGACATCCATCGGCGGTTTCAACCGCCCCAGCACATGGATCAGCCCCAGCAGGACGGCGGCCCCGCCCATGTCGCTGATCATTTCTTCCATCCCGTCGGGCTTCTTGAGCGAGATTCCGCCGGTATCGAAGGTGATGCCTTTCCCGACGAGGCCCAGCACGCCCGCCTCCGGCGACGAGGCTCCGCGGTAGCGGACCGCGATCATGCGCGGCGGGTTGACGCTGCCTTGGCCGACCGCTGCGAGCCCGCCCATCCCGTGCTCGCGAATGCCCCGCTCGTCGAGCACGGTACATTCGAGGCCGTAGCGGGCGGCCAAGCTTTGAGCTGCGCGCGCGAGCTCCTCCGGCCCGAGGTAGTTCCCGGGCAGGTTCGTCAGGTCGCGCGCCGTGTACACCGCCAGCGCGGTCGCACGCGCGGCTTCGATGGCGCGCGCAAGCTCGGCGCGCGCGGAAGGCTCGGCGCTGCCTGCGGGCAGCAGCGCCACGCTTTGCAGCGGCGGCGCTTCCGCGGCCGCCGCCGCGCTATAGCTCGGCATGCGGTAGCCGCCGAGCCAGAGCCCTTCCGCGAGCGCCTGCACGCGCTCGCACAGCCCCGCGCGCGTATCGGCGCGCGGCAGCGGCGCCGCGAGGCGCTCGAGCCTTTGGCCGAGCGCGGCGCGGGCCGCATAGACGCCAGCGTCGCGCCAGGCGTCGGTGCTCACGCGGGCGGCTTCGCCAAGCCCGCAGAGCAGCAGGGCCTGATAGCCGCGCATCAGGCCTAGCGTCGGCAAGGCCTCGGTCTCCCCGAGGCCGGCCGAGAATCGTCCGCGCTCCTGCGAGGCGCGGACCGCTTGCACCAGCGCGGCCGGCACGGCCATGCCGGCCTCCGCCGCCCACGTCCCCGCGGCCAAAGCCTCGCGGGTGACGAACAGCACGAGCGCATCCGTGCCGGCGCTTGCCGCTGCTCCTGCCGGGATTCCCTCGCTTTCGCTTGTCCCGTCTGCCGCCACACTTCCATCCGCTCCCGCACTTGCTTCTACACCTGCATCGGCTAATACGATACGCAGTCGTAACTCCTGCGTCACATAGCGCTCGAACGCATCCATATCCGCTCACACCTTCCTCCGACCGTTATGTAGGTCGCACGACTTCCCGGTTTCTTTTCCTGCCGCAGCTCGTGCGCTTGCATCTACTAATCGTTACGCCCATACTTAAGCCATTCCGCTCACCTTGTAATAATCGGCAGCCCCCATGACGACCTCGCGCATCGGCAGATGGTAAGGACACATCGGCTCGCACAAGGGCTTCTCCTTACAGGGCTCGTGGTCGGCGCACGATAAAATCTTTTCCTTATTGTTCTGATAAAATCCGTCGCCCTTCGGCAGCAGCCCGAACGTCTTGCGGATTTGACTGGAAATCATAATGTCCGGAATCGCGATCTCCACCGGACAAGAGCAATAATTGCAGCGCCGGCAGTTATGCCCGCCCAGGTCAGCCGCCAGCCGCTCCAGCTCGGCACGCTCCGCGTGCCCCACTTCTTCGCGCATCGCCGCGATATTCTCTTCGACCTCGGCCTTGCTGACCATCCCGGACAGGATCACGTGAACATCTTGGCTGAACGGGTAGCGTATCGCCTTCGCCACGGGTTGAATAAAACCGCCCGACAGCGGCTTCATGGCCGTTTTCCCCATATTCAGACGGGTTAACTCCGGAATCAGCTCATCCAACGCGAACGGCTGCGCCAAATTCAGATGGAACAACACTTGATCGAACTGCTCCTTCTTAATCCACCTGGCCAACAAATCGGGCCGGTGCCCGGTAATGCCGATATGCCGGATGTACCCCTTCTCTTTCATCTCCAGCGCCGCCCGGTAAGCGCCTTCTTCGGCCATGGCCGCCTGATATTCCTCCACCTTATTCACATAATGGATTTGCAAAAGATCGATACAATCGGTCTTCATTCGCACCAGGCTTCGCTCGATCTCTTCCTTCGCCGTCTTGTAATCCCGCTTCGATGTCTTGGTAGCCAAAAAGTACTCCGACCGTCGGTGTGAAATGCATTCCCCGATAATTTCCTCGCTGTTGCGGTAGCCCGCCGCTGTATCGATATAATTAATCCCTTGATCGAGCGCATAGTTTAACGCTTCCCGCGCTTGCTCCAGCGGAACTCCCGGCAAATTCATCGCTCCAAAACCGAGCGAAGATACCCGATAGCCCGTCTTGCCGAATATGGAATAACGCATGACGTCCGTTTCCCTCCCCTGTGTGCCTTGGTTCATAAGCTCTTTGATCATTATAGTTCAAACCTACGCGAAAAAACACCCGTCCCCGGGTGTCCGTATCATCCAACTTGCCTCTTGCCAAGGCGGCTTTGCCGATAGCTTCAAAAAAACCGCACCCGGCCTGAATCAACAGCCGAATACGGTTCTCTTTCTTCAAGCGCCCCCCTGCCGTACACGCATCGCTCCCTGCCGTGTCACGGCAAGGATGGCTGATAGGCACCCATCGGCAGCGCAAGGAGATGACGTTTAATCGTCATTGTTATCACGGTCCCTGTTCCTGGAATCGTCCGACGTGGAGGAATTGCTATTCTGCTCCTGATTCTTCTTCGCTTCTTCTTGCCTCTTCCTGGCATCTTCCTGCTTCCTGCGTGCTTCCTCTTCCAGCTTCTTGCGTTCATCCTCCAACTTTTTCCGGGCTTCTTCCTGCTTCTCGCGCGCTTCCTCTTGCAGTTTCTTGCGTTCTTCCTCTTGCTTCTTCCGCGCTTCTTCCTGCTGATTCCGTTCTTCTTCCTGCTTCTTCTTCCTCTCTTCCGTCTGCTTCTTTAAATCTTCGAGGCGCCGGGCTTCTTCGCGCCGACGCTCATCATCCTTCTTTGCTTGCTCTTTATTGTTTGGGTTGTTGTCTTTCCTGTCGTCGCCCTTATTTGAGCCCGACCCGGACGATACCGGCTTCGTTACACCGGTCGACGGCTTCACGTTCGTGCCCTTGCGATCATCGTCGTCACGGTCGTCGTCACGGTCGTCGTCGCGATCGTTGGACGATTTGCCGGTCGTACCGTTTCTCTTGGCATCGTCTTTATTGCCGCTGCCGGAAGAACCGTTTTTGCCGCCGGACATCACCGGTCCCGATTTATCGGAAGAGCCGTTCGTCGTCCAACCGTTCCTGCCGTTCGACGTTGTTCCTTTGCCGGAGCCGGTTTCCGTTTTCTTCTCCGCCACCTTTTTATCCAGCTCGCCCGCTTTTTCCTGCTTCACGAGCTGCTTCAAATCGGCCTTCGTCGGCAGTTGATTCAGTCGAATCGATTGGGCTATATCCGGCTTCGATTTGGAAATTTTCAGCACCGATTCCTTCTTCAGCTCCTCCAGCGTCACATCCGCCCCGCTGTTCTTTGCATTCAAATAAACGGAATATTTCCCCGTCGAGACACCGTTCTGATTGGCCGCCTCGCGAACTTCCGCCGGTGCCGCAAAAGCGGCTATTTGATAAGACTTCGCCTGCTGCGGGTGTGTCGTTTCAATGTGCTTGGCCACCTGCTGCTTCAGCTTGGCCGCGAGCGATTCGTCGTTCACCTTGCTGCCCTCCTGCACGACGGTGCTGGTAATGACGATTTCCGCCTCGCCCCCGGCGAGCGCCTTCTGCTCGGCCTTATCCAGCAAGCCTTCGGTCACTTGCTCAAGCTTTTTCCCCTTATACTCGAGCGATTCGACCAAGGCTATCCCATCTTCATTCAAGCCCCGAAGCTCCAGCACGTTCTCGTCGATGTCGATGCCCATCTCGACGCTCGGATTGATGTCCATCGATATGTAGGCGACAACCTCAGGACTGCCGAGCTTGCCGTTAAAGCTTGCGAACAGCACCAGGCAAAAAATGACGGCCGCCGCAATGGCGGATCTTCCCGCTACCGAGGGACTTCGCCAGTTGATGCCGGAACTCGCATAGACGATCTCTTCCCCGATTTCACAGGCTCTCGTTTTACGGGAAATACGGTCGAACTTGCCGTCGGACCGCATCACCACAATGTGCCTGTCCGTCATTTCCATGACGATTCCTTTATGCATATACGTCCCCCCTTCCTCTAAGCCTCATCTCTGATATGTAAATAGTCTTTCAAATACGGGTACGGTCCGTTAAATATCAGAGCGACGGCGATAATGAATTTCCGATTACGTTCCAATGTTTTGCGGGAGACGTTTACCTGATCCAACAGTTCTTTAATCGGCAGCATGCGCTTTTGCAGCATGAGCCGCATCAAGTCTGCGTCGTCGGATAGTTTCTTGGCGATCCCGAATAAAGCTTGCCGCGAATCGTCATGCTTGGGTGAAGCCTCCACCAGCTCGTCAAATTTGATACCAAAGTCCGACAAGGAGCGGCTCAGATCGACGATCTCGCTTCGCCGTTCTTCCATGCCTTTCTGTTTCTCAAACTGCTCGATCGCTTGGTGAATTTCGACCGGGTTGACCGTATGTTCCTCCTCGTCCTCCACCTCGAACGTGCTATAAGGAATTTGCCCGGCAAAACGCTGCTCTTTACGCACATAATCGATCAGCCTCCGGCGGATGACTTGCTCCGAGAACCCTAGAAACGAACGGCCCGCCTGCGGCGAAAACTGATTGATGGCCTCGTTGAAAGCACCTAGCGCGATGCTGAATTCGTCGTCCCTCGCAGGATCGACGTAACGTTTGCAAAATCGGCTTGTGACCTTCGCAACATATGGCTGATAATCGGTTATAAATTGGTTGCGTAGGCGCAGATCACCTTCTTGAATTCGAATGACAATCTCTTCCGGAGTTTGCAGTTTCTCCGGCTCCGTGTGGTGTGATTGACGTTTTCCTAAAAATCTTTTAAATAAAACAAGCAGCAACCGTTCCACCTCACACTAAATTTTTCGCTACCCTCTATACGATTACGGGGGTACAGCAGACGAGCTCCCCCTAGATTCTTACAGGAATATTTATGAAAAAAAACGTCCCTCCCGGCAGCGTGACGAACGCTGGACCGGAACGGATTCCGGGCACATCGTCATGTTGCCGATCACGCTGCTTCTCCCCGAGAACCGGTTGGGATGAAGAGGAGAAAGCGCGTGGTGGAGGGACGTTTCGTCGGGTCGTAAAGATCAGGACATGCCGCGCATCGTTTTTTTACTTTTCAGCTTGTTTCGACGCTGGCTCAAGACGTTCAACCGCTTCTTCAGTTGCCGCTCCCATTCGTCATCGCCGATTTCCTTGGCGACCGTGAGCAGGTCGAGCGCCATGTCGATTTGGCTGCGCACCACATCGAGCGGTTCTTCATCCTCGTGGTTCACGCAGTTCTCGAACAATTCGGCTTGATCACGGTTCTCCACATACTCGCCGAAATCAACTTCCGGAGCTCCGTCCCCATGCGCATATTCGGCCAATATTTCGTATTCGTTCTCCACCAGATGATGCACTTCTACCCGGTGGCAAACCGGACAAAACAACAGAGGCACATTGTGAATCTGCGTTCTTATATGTTTTAACGTCCCCTTAGTCCCCAACATGCTGGCGCCGCAGCAAAAGCTCATTCACATTCGCCTCCAGTTTTGCATCTAAGTGACAACCGACATCGTAAATTGCGATACTGCGTTGTACGGTGTTGACAACCGGGCATCCGCTGCGATGCAGCAGCTGTAACACAGGCCGTGTTCCCCTTCGGGAGTCCGACCATCCTTAAAGTTATTCGACCAAATGTGTCAAAAATCCTCTTTTCCCCGAAAAACGCCATATGCTAAATATTGGTTGCGTATTATACCGCACGATTTTGGGAAAATTAACGCTTATTCCAACTGTATGAAGTGAGGTTTCCGGTTTATGATCAATCGCGTAAAGGAAAACTCCGGATCATCGGTACCCCGGCACTCGTTATGCACCGCTTAGCCGCCTCTATCCTGCTAGGTGCTCGGCGATTAGGACGCCGCTGTATTCGCACTTGTAGAGCGGTGCCGCAAACGTATTCTAAACTTCATGCAAGCGGCATACATATCTAAATAAAGGCTTCGTCTTCGGAAAATCCGCTGCCGTTCCTACTGGCGCAGTCGGATTTTTCCCACTTAACCCCCGCGTCCCCGAAAGGAGAGAATCGCTTGTGCAATTAATTTCGATCGGCTCCAAGCAAATTCCGTTCGTGCAGTATGATGACCAAGCCTCGCAAATGCATATTCAGTATTACACGGGTCAGACGTACACCTGCCTTGACGTCGCCCCCGACCAGTATCAGATGCTGCTGCAATCTCCCAACCGGTACGACATGATCATGCGAATGGCGGCCACGAAGACGGTATTTCCCCCTCAAGCGTAGACGGCGGATCAAGTACATAATCTCCCTTGCCCAGCGGGAGATTATTTTTTTTAGACTATCACTATTTAATTTTGGTAATAATAGGATGTGATTCTAGTAAGATCATCTTTTATTATCGCAAAAAAAGTGCGCCAATATCCGTTTTCATTCATTTTCATGGATTGACCCACTTGCCAGAAAACGGTACTCTAAAGTATGAAGATAGCATTCTGGATAGAGAAGGATGTGGATGCATTGCCCAGACATCTTGTCATCGGGAACGGCAAGTTTTTAATCAACTTGGATCGCAACACCTTCATGCGCGATCTGTACTACCCTTATGTAGGGCAATTGAACCACATCGGCGGTTATCAATGCCGCGTCGGCTTATGGGTGGACGGCAGTTTCACCTGGCTTTCCGATCCCGAATGGAATATCGAGCTTTCCTATGTCGAGGACTCGCTTGTCACGGAAGTCCGGGCATCGCATTATCATCTGGGTGTCACGCTGCTGATCAACGACGGGGTACACCAACGCGAAGACGTTTACTTGAAACGCATCCGAGTCCATAACCACTGGGATAAGGTCCGCGAAATCCGGCTGTTCTTCAATCAAGACTTGGTCATTAACGAAACCGAAGTCGGCGATACCGCCGCATACTATCCTCTGAACAACACCGTGTTTCATTATAAAAAAGACCGCTACTTCATGTTCAACGGCCTGACCGGCAGCGAAGGATTGTATCAATATACGACCGGCGTCAAACGATTTTATAACGCCGAAGGCACATGGCGCGACGCCGAGGACGGCCACTTGTCCGGGAACGCTATCGCGCAAGGCTCCGTCGACAGCACGATCTCCCTGCGTGCGCACGTGGCGCCGAACGCGGACGAATCGCTCTACTATTGGATGAGCGCAGGGAAAGACCTTGAAGAAGTGAAGAAGCTCGACGCTTATGTGAAAGAGAGCCACCCCGACAAACTGCTGGAGCGGGCCATCATCTACTGGCAGCGCTGGGTCAACAAGTCGGAACGCGATTACGGCAACCTGACCGAAGCTTGTATCCGCATGTACAAACAAAGCCTGCTGATCGTCCGGACCCAAACCGACGTCAATGGCGCGATTATCGCGGCTAACGACTCGGAAATCATGCAATCGAACCGCGATCATTACAGCTACATGTGGCCGCGGGACGGCGCGCTGATCGCGTACGCCATGACGATGGCCGGGTACCAGGGGATGATTACGCCGTTCTTCCATTTCTGCGCGAATGCGCTGTCTCCGGAAGGCTACCTGCATCATAAATATAACCCGGACGGTACTGTGGGGTCCAGCTGGCACCCTTATCTGAACGGAGGCAAAATGCAGCTGCCGATCCAGGAGGACGAAACCGCGCTCGTCTTGTTCGCACTGTGGCAGGATTACGTCCGCCACGAGGTGATCGAGCTGCCGCAGTCCCTGTACCGGACGCTTATCCGGCGCGCGGCGCGGTTCATGTCCAGCTATCTGGAGCATGACTTGTCCCTGCCCAAGCCGAGCTACGACCTGTGGGAGGAACGGTACGGCATTTATACGTTCACCGCGTCGGCGGTGTACGGCGGGTTGATCGCCGCGGCCAACTTCTGCAGCCTGTTCGGCGACGAAGAACGCTCCAACCGGTACCGCCATACCGCCGAGAAGATCAAGAACGGCATCCTGAAGCATCTATGGGACGAAGAGGAAGGCCGGTTCGTCCGCGGCTTGTACCTCGAGAACGGACAATGGGTCAAGGATCGTACTTACGAGAGCAGCGTTTACGGCATCTTCGAGTTTGGCGTCCTGCCGGCCGACGACCCCCGCGTCGTCAGCACGATGCGGGCGAACCGCGATCGCTTAACCATCAAAACCGATGTCGGCGGCGTCGCCCGCTACTACCACGACTATTACTTCCAGCGTTCTTCCGATATCGAGAATATCCCGGGCAACCCGTGGATCATTTGTACGCTGTGGATCGCAGAGTGGGAAATCGAATACGCCAAGACGCTCGCCGATCTCGAATCGCCGCGCAAGACACTCGAATGGGTCGTCCAGCACGCGATGGAAAGCGGTATTTTGCCGGAACAGCTCGATCCGTTCAATGGCGATCCGGTCTCGGTCGCCCCGCTCACTTGGTCGCATGCGACCTACGTGCTCGCCGTCGTGAAGTATACCGAGAAGTACAAGAAGCTGCTCGCAGCTTCGAAATAAGTACAGAATAACGGGCAGTTCCGGGCAGGCAGAGCTCGGGTCTCCTGCTCCGGAGCTGCTCAAACCACACATAACGGAACAACAGTTCGCTTGCATGTGAGACGATCGCAGCCTTGAACTTCATGGAATAAAGCAACGCTGTTCCGCTATTCCTCAATTCGAGCCAGCTCTAGCCCCTTAGCCGCTTGCAATTTAAATGTCATTTAAAATAACATGAACATCTCTTTTTTTCATCATTTCCGATGTTTCTATCTCTTAATTGTTTAAGAAGCATGTTAGTTCTTCAGTGGAATATTATAAATGTTATTTTACATAACACATATTGACATGTATATACCTATGAATTACAATTCGAGGTAAGCGAATAAGTATCCCCTTTTCGTTTACTAGAAACCGTACATTTCTAGCTGCGAAATAAATAGGCACGTTGTGCGTATTTTTTTCGTAGCTTTTTTGCATTCAAAGGAAGTTGAGCTCTTCATTTTCATATCAAACGGAGGAGTCAGTCATGGGAAGCTTGCTGATCAAGAATGCGCAAATCGTGACGATGAATGCACGCGAGGACATTGTAACCGGAGACGTCCGGATTCAGGACGACCTCATTCACGCCATCGGGCCCGACTTACAACCGATACCGGATGAGACGATCATTGACGCAACAGGTAGAACCGTCATTCCCGGCTTCGTCCAAACGCATATCCACCTGTGCCAAACGCTCTTCCGAGGCAAAGCCGACGATCTGGAGCTGCTCGATTGGTTAAAAAAGCGGATTTGGCCGCTGGAAGCCGCTCACGATCAGGAATCCATCTATTATTCGGCCATGCTCGGCATTGGCGAGTTGATCCAAAGCGGCACGACAACCATTGTCGATATGGAGACGGTCCATCATACGGACTATGCGTTTCAAGCGATTGCCGAAAGCGGAATTCGCGCCTTATCCGGGAAGGTCATGATGGATAAGGGAGATGAGGTCCCTTTACCTTTGCAAGAGAATACCTGGAACTCCCTCCAACAAAGCGTCGATTTGCTGGAGAAGTGGAACGGCTTCGATAACGGCCGCATCCAGTACGCGTTCTCCCCGAGATTCGTCATCTCATGCACCGAAGCCTTGTTACGGGAGGTTCAGAAGCTCTCGGCGCAGTATGAGGCGAAGGTGCACACCCATGCTTCGGAGAATCAGCATGAGATTCAAATCGTACAAGCAGAAACCGGCATGCGTAATGTCGTCTACCTCGATCACTTAGGTCTGGCGAACGAACGGTTGATACTGGCGCACTGCATCTGGCTGGATGCGGAAGAGAAGCGGATTATCCGTGAGAGAGGCGTGCACGTCAGCCATTGTCCCGGCTCCAATCTGAAGTTGGCGTCCGGTATTGCCGATACGCCGGGGATGCTGGAACTTGATATTTCCTTAAGCCTGGGCGCCGATGGGGCTCCGTGCAACAACAATCTGGATATGTTTAACGAGATGCGGCTGGCCGCGCTTATTCAGAAGCCCGTTCACGGCCCGACGGCCATGAACGCCCGTAGCGTCTTTCGTATGGCTACCATTGGCGGAGCCCGGGCCGTCGGCTTGGAGAAGCAGATCGGAAGCTTGGAACTCGGCAAGAAAGCCGACATGGCGATCTTGAACCTGAACAACTTCCACATGTACCCGTCCTTCGATGTCGATCCGATCTCCCGGATCGTCTACTCCGCCACCAGAGCCGACGTCGAAACGACCATTATTAACGGCAAGATCATCATGGAGAACGGAAAGATGCGAACGATCAACAAAGACGTCATCTTGCACGAAGCGAATCGTTCGATCCAGCGTCTGTTGAAACGAACCGCAATCAGCCGCTAGCGAAACAGCCAGGGATACACAGGCGTCGGCGCTCTGTCGGGGCGCCGACGCCGCTCCTTCAGGCACGTGGATGGGGGATTGATTCGGCAGACTTGCGGCCATTCTCATAAGAAAAGCTCCTGATCGGAGCCCTTTCGAGGAAAATCGCTATATCTCAAGAGAAAAACAACCCCGACGAAGCAAGGTTGTCCGTTTATTCGTGGGCATAAGTTTGTTCGTACTTCGCTGCGTCCCAGAGCTTGTCCAATTCGCCCGGATCGCTCATCTCGACGACTAACACCCAACCCTGCCCGTAGGGTGACATGTTGATAAGGCCAGGGTTCTCGTTCAACTTCCGGTTGATGTCGATCACCTTACCGGATACCGGCGCGTACAGTTCAGTAACCGTTTTCACCGATTCCATACTGCCGAACGGTTCTCCCGCGCGCAGCGTCTCCCCCACTTCCGGGAGCTCAATAAACACGATGACGCCGAACTCCTCCTGCGCAAAATCAGTTAACCCGACAACCGCGCGGTTTCCTTCAAGACGTACCCATTCGTGATTTTCGCTGTATTTCAGTCCTTGGATGATTTCCATCGATCGCTCTCCTTCTTAACCTTCTTAAGCTCATATAGCGTGGAAAAACCCCAGAGCCTGCCCGGGTAGGCAGACTGAGGGGTATAAGGGTCGGAAAAATCCGATTATTTCGCCACCAAGTGCTTGTCCCCTTTTTTCCAACCAACAGGGCACAAACCGCCGGATTGCAAAGCTTCGAGTACGCGGAGCGTTTCTTCAACGCTGCGGCCTACATTGTTATGGTGAACGACTTGGTATTGCAATTCGCCTTCCGGATTGATGATGAACAAGCCGCGAAGCGCGATACCTTCTTCTTCGATCAATACACCGTAGTCACGGGCTACGGATTTCGTCAGATCGGATGCAAGCGGGAAGTTCAGCTTACCAAGACCGTTTTGGTCCACTGGTGTGTTGATCCATGCGCGATGGGAATGTTTGCTGTCAACCGATACGCCAAGGATTTCAGCGTTCACAGCTTTGAACTGAGGCGCCGCATCGCTGATCGCCGTAATTTCTGTCGGGCAAACGAAAGTGAAGTCGAGCGGATAGAAGAACAAGACGAGCCATTTGCCCTTGTAATCGGAAAGAGAGACTTTACCGAAATCGGAGCCATCGCCCAGAACTGTTTCCATCGTGAAATCAGGAGCCGGTTTACCTACTAAACGTTCAGACATGTGTATAATATCCTCCTTGTTGTAATTTATTGATAATGATTATCACACTTTAAATCCTATCATTCGACAATAGCAAAGTCAAGATTAAAGCAATTACTTCATGATAATCATTATAAACTGTCACATTTTGTACAAAATTGTCGGTCTCTTATCCTTTTTGACTGGACTGACAAAGAAAAACTCTTAAGAAAGAGTATTTCCCAAGAGTTTAACTGTATACCCGGTTATAGTTTATTAACTAGCAAGCTTATTTACGGATTGCGTTCACGATCAAATCGCCCATCGCTACGGTACCGATGGCTTTGCTCTTATCGACAGCGATGTCGCCTGTACGGTGACCTGCATCAAGCACTTCTTTCACGGCGCGCTCGATCGCTTCCGCCGCGTCATGGTATCCGAACGTAAGGCGGTACATCAAGGCGACGGACAAGATGGTCGCGATCGGGTTCGAGATGCCTTGTCCCGCAATATCCGGCGCAGAGCCGTGTACCGGCTCGTACAAGCCGAAGGCGCCTTCGCCAAGGGAAGCGGAAGACAACATCCCGATCGAACCGGTCAGCATAGCCGCTTCGTCACTAAGAATATCTCCGAACATGTTCTCCGTCACGATGACGTCGAAGCTGGACGGACGGCGCAGCAGCTGCATCGCGCAGTTGTCCACGAGCACATGCTCAAGCTCGACATCCGGATATTCCGGCGCAATCCGGTTAACCACTTCACGCCACAGGCGGGAAGTCTCAAGCACGTTCGCTTTGTCGACCGAAGCAAGCTTCTTGCGGCGGGTTTGGGCAATTTCGAACGCTTGGCGCACGATACGCTCCACTTCTGTCACGTTATACACGCACGTATCGACGGCTTCCTGGCCTTGCGCGCCTTCGCGGCGGAACTTCTCTCCGAAGTAGATGCCGCCGGTCAGCTCGCGCACCACAATCAGGTCGGTGCCCTCGAGTACTTCCGGTTTCAAGGTCGAAGCGTCTTTCAAGCAATCGAACACGTTCGCCGGGCGAATGTTCGAGAATAAACCGAGTGCTTTACGAATGCCGAGCAAGCCCGTTTCGGGGCGAAGTTCTTTCGGGTTATTGTCCCATTTCGGACCTCCGACTGCGCCGAGCAGCACAGCGTCGGAATTTTTACAGATGTCCAGCGTCTCTTGCGGCAGCGGAGTGCCTTTCTCATCGATCGCGATTCCGCCGAACAAACCGTGCTCGAATTCAAAACGGTAGCCGAACAGCTCCTCTGTCTTCTTCATTACTTTAATCGCTTCCGCCACAACTTCGGGACCGATCCCGTCGCCTGCGATGACGGCGATTTTCTTTACATCTGCCATTCGTTCCACTCCTCATTTCATTGGGGTTCATTAGTTCAGTTGTAGCATATTTATCCGCTGTTTACAAAGATATAAAATCTATCATCTTCATAGGCATTGACTATATACCTATAGGTTGATCCTCGGGACCGATTTGAAGGTTGTCATCCTAGTTGCAAAGGATTAAAATAAATTTAATAGATTCAATACAACTATAAAGCGCGACATAACTGCCCGCTGTTAAAGGAGTCCATTCCCATGAATTATCGCTTCTCGGAGACGATCGACAGCTTCAAATCGTCCGCCGTTCGTGAGATTCTGAAGCTCACGCAAGGACGCTCGATCATTTCGCTCGCCGGCGGTTTGCCGAATGAGCAATACTTTCCGCTGGATGCCGTACGAGACGCGTTCGCGCGCGTGTTCGAGCAAGGCAACAGCGTACTGCAATACGGATTAACGGAAGGCTTCACCCCTTTACGGGAAAGCATTTCCAAGCATTTGGCGCGCAAAGGCATTCATGCCGGCATCGACAACATGCTGCTTACAACCGGCTCTCAGCAAGCGATCGACCTGCTGACGAAAATTTATGTCGACCCGGGCGACGTCATTCTGGTAGAGAAGCCGACGTATTTGGCCGCCATTCAAGTGTTTCAATCGCATAAAGCGCGGCTTGTATCGGTGGACTGCGACACGGACGGCATGAACCCGGAAGATTTGGAACGCAAAATCAAGCTGCATCAGCCGAAGTTCGTGTACGTCATCCCGACGTTCGCCAACCCGACAGGAAAAGCCTGGAGCATCGAACGCCGGCAGCATACGCTGGACATCTGTAAGCGCAACAACGTGCTCATTCTGGAGGACGATCCATACGGAGAGCTGCGTTTCGGCAAAGGCGAGCCCTTGCCTTCCATCTTCTCGCTGGGCGGCGAGGCGGACGGCAATCCGGTCATTTACACGAGCACCTTCTCCAAAATCGTCGCCCCTGCGCTGCGTACCGGCTGGGTCGTCGGCGATAAAGAAGTCATCCGCCATATGGCGCGCGCTAAACAAGCGGCCGACCTGCATTCGAGCACCATGGACCAGCAGGCGATCCACCAAATTTTCGAAAGCTTCGACATTTACGGTCACATTGATCTGATTCGTACGCAGTACGAGATCCGGATGCACCAAATGATCGATCTGTTGAAAGCGCAAAATTGGGAAGGTGTAAAGTGGGTTGAGCCGAAAGGCGGCATGTTCATCTGGGTGGAGATGCCACAGCACATCGATACCGCCGAACTGATGAAGTTCGCCGTCGAGGAAGGCGTCGCTTTCGTACCGGGCGTCAGCTTCTATGCCGACGAGCCGCAAACGAATTCGATGCGACTCAACTTTACGCATACGGACTACGAAGAAATGAAAACGGCGTTCGAGCGGCTGAACCGCGCCATCGAAAAGTTACAATCGGTTGCCGTTCAACCGTAAGACACACTTCCGATTATTCGCCTTCTGAGCATAAAAAAAACGACTGACATTTAAATGTCAGTCGTTTTTGCGTTAAACCGTCGATACGTTGTTGCGTCCGCGTGCAGGCGTTTTGCGTTTGTCAATCAAACGGTTGATCGCATCCACATAGGCGCGCGCGCTCGCTTCGAGGATGTCTGTGCTCACGCCGCGGCCCTGTACGGAATAATCGCCCTGCTTCAGCACGACATGCACCTCGCCGAGGGCGTCCTTGCCTTGCGTCACGGATTGGATCGAGTAGTCGTCAAGCTCAACGTCTTCCTTCGTCGCTTTATCGATCGCATTGTAGATCGCGTCGACGGAGCCGTTGCCAACTGCCGCTTCATCCAGCGTCTGGCCTTCCAGCGTACGAATCCGCACCGTTGCGGTCGGCGTGGATTGGTTCCCGTACGACACTTGGATCATCTCGAGCGCGAACACTTCCGGCGTCTCGATCAGCTTCTCCTCGACCAGCGCCAGGATGTCTTCGTCAGTGACCTGCTTCTTCTTATCGGCCAATGCCTTAAACTTCCCGAACGCCGTATTGAGCTGTTCGTCGTTCAAGCTGTAACCAAGCTCCACCAGCTTCTCGCGGAACGCGTGACGGCCGGACAGCTTACCCAGCGGCAGCTTGCCGCCCTTCAGCCCGATCTTCTCCGGAGACATGATCTCGTAGGTCGTCTTCTCCTTCAGCACGCCGTCCTGATGAATGCCCGATTCGTGCGCGAAGGCGTTGGCGCCGACAATCGCCTTGTTCCCCGGCACGACCATGCCGGTCAGCTTGCTGACCAAGCGGCTCGTACGCGCAATCTCGGATAACGTCAGCGTTGTCTTCGCCTGGAAGTACTCCTGACGCGTCTCGAGCGCCAACGCCACCTCTTCGATCGCCGTGTTGCCGGCGCGCTCGCCGATGCCGTTGATGGTGCCCTCGATCTGATCCGCACCGTTCAAAATCGCCGCCAAGGCGTTCACCGTAGCCATCCCGAGGTCATCGTGACAATGAGCGCTAAGCTGGATCTTCTCGATGCCCGGTACGGTTTCCTTCAACGTCTTGAAAATGTTGCCGTACTCATACGGGGTCATGTACCCGACCGTATCGGGGATGTTCACGACCGTCGCGCCGGAGCGGATCGCCAGATCGGTTACCTCGCAGAGGAAATCAAGCTCGGTACGCCCTGCATCCTCGGCCGAAAACTCGATTTTGCTGAAATATTTCCTGGCATACTTGATCGCCGCTTCAGCCGCTTCCAACACCTGATGCTTCTCCATTCTCAGCTTATGCTTGCGGTGAATGGGGCTGGTCGCCAGGAACAGGTGAATACATGGATCCTCCGCGCCTTGAAGCGCCTCACGCACGGCTTCGATGTCCTGCTCGCGCGAGCGGGACAACCCGATAACAGATGCATTCTTGACGGCTCTGGCCACCGCGTTAACGGCAGCCAGATCGCCGGGGGATGCTGCCGGGAAGCCGGCTTCGATGCGGTCTACGCCAAGCTTCTCGAGCTGCAAAGCAATTTCCACCTTCTCCTGAATGTTCAGGTTGACGCCTGGAGATTGCTCGCCGTCACGCAGCGATGTATCGAAAATATAAATTTTTCTCATGCCGGTTTCACCTACGCTTTACCGAAATATGGAATACTTACTTAAAGCAGAAAAAGGTACGGCTCGAAACGTGCGGAACGCCCGGCGCTTCCGGTTCGTCCCGCCTGACGTCATCAAGCCGACCTTATACAGTGCTGACATGTAAACCGCTGACTAGCGTAAAAACTACTTCTTGATCCAGTGCATCATTTCACGCAGCTGGGAACCGACTTGCTCCAATGGATGCTCGGACTCCAGGCGACGGGTAGCCGTCATGAATGCGTTGCCGGATTGGTTCTCCAGGATGAAGTCGCGAGCGAATTTACCTTGTTGGATATCGGACAGTACGCGCTTCATTTCTTTCTTCGTTTCTTCCGTGATGATGCGAGGACCGGTTACATAGTCACCGTACTCAGCCGTATTGGAGATCGAATGTCTCATCGTTGCGAGGCCGCCCTCGTACATCAGGTCAACGATCAGCTTCAGCTCGTGCAAACACTCGAAGTAAGCCATCTCTGGAGCGTAGCCTGCCTCTACCAACGTTTCGAAGCCCGCTTTCACGAGTGCGGACGCGCCGCCGCAAAGTACGGCTTGCTCGCCGAACAAGTCGGTTTCGGTTTCTTCGCGGAAGGACGTTTCGATAACGCCTGCGCGTGTGCAGCCGATTCCTTTTGCATAAGCAAGGCCGATTTCTTTCGCTTGGCCGGTTGCATCTTGGTGAACGGCGATCAGACCAGGTACGCCAAAGCCTTCCACGTATACACGGCGAACCATGTGACCTGGAGATTTCGGAGCGACGAGGAATACGTCTTTATCCGCGGACGGATTGATTTGCCCGAAATGAACGTTGAAACCATGGGAGAACATGATCGCTGCGCCATGCTTCAGGTTCGGTTCGATTTCGCTTTTATATACGCGAGCTTGCGTCTCGTCCGGCATCAAGATTTGTACGATGTCGGCCAATTTCGTAGCTTCTGCTACCGAGTACACGTCAAAACCGTCGTTTTTCGCTTGTTCGAAGGATTTACCTTGGCGAAGACCGATAATAACTTTCAAGCCGCTGTCGCGCAAGTTTTGCGCCTGAGCGTGGCCTTGGCTTCCGTAGCCGATAATCGCAATCGTTTTGCCTTTCAGAACGTTCAGGTCTGCATCTTTTTCATAATACGTAGTTACTGCCATGGTATAATAGCTCCTCCTTTAATTTAAAACCCTGTGAGTGGGTGCTCAAACGCACCACCGGCCTGCGGGCTTCCGTCCGTAGGAAAGGTCATCCGCTTGAGATCCCACTCACAGGAACATTGTACTATGTTTTGGGTTACTTCACCATACCGCGAATCATCGCGGTTACGCCCGTGCGGGATAATTCCTTAATGCCGTAAGGCTTAAGCAGCTCGGTCATCGCGTCGATTTTCTCGGAATCGCCGACGACCTGCACGATCAGCGAGTTCGGGCCGATGTCGACGACCGCTGCGCGGAACGTCTCGACGACGCCGAGAATTTCGGGCCGCATATTCGGCTCGGCATTCACTTTGATGAGCGCGAGCTCGCGGGCGACCATCGGATTGGAGCTCAGATCGACGACCTTGATGACGTCGATCAGCTTATACAGCTGCTTGGAAACCTGCTCCAACGTATGATCGTCTCCAGTCGTGACGATGACCATGCGCGAGAGACCGTTCTCCTCCGATTCCCCGACTGTAATGCTCTCGATATTGAAACCCCGGCGGCCGAACAGGCCGGATACGCGCTGCAGCACACCGGGCTGGTTATTCACTAGAACGGAAATGGTGTGTTTGCGTGTCATTCCGAATCCCCCAGTATCATTTGATCTATCGTCGAGCCTTGCGTTACCATCGGGAACACGTTCTCGTGCTTCCGAACGACGAATTCGACGAGAACCGGACCCGGGGTATCGAGCGCTTCCTGCCAAGCGCGGCGCGCTTCTTCCTTGTTCGTGGCGCGAAGGCCCTTCACGCCGTAAGCTTCCGCCAGCTTCACGAAATCCGGGCTGCCGGCCAAGTCGATATGGCTGTAGCGATTATCGTAGATGATTTCCTGCCACTGGCGAACCATACCGAGCACTTGGTTATTGATGACGACGATTTTCACCGGAATTTTGTTAATGGCGCAAATCGCCAGCTCCTGCGAGCACATTTGCATCCCGCCGTCGCCGTTGATCGAGACGACCAACCGGTCAGGATTCGCTACTTGCGCGCCGATCGCCGACGGGAATCCGAAGCCCATCGTGCCCAGGCCGCCCGAAGTGATCCACGAACGCGGCTTGTTGAATTTGTAGAACTGCGCGGCCCACATCTGATGCTGGCCGACGTCCGTTGTGACGATCGCATCGCCTTTCGTCGTCTCATGAATCATCTCGATCACATACTGCGGCTTCAGCTCAGTCTCGGAGTCGTTGTACTTGAGCGGATTGTTCCGCTTCAGCTCTATCACTTCCGCGATCCAGCTCTCCGACTTTGCCGCTTTCGCCTTCTGGTTGGCCAGCTGCAGAACGGCTTTGATGTCGCCGACTACCGGAATGGCTGTCTCGACGATTTTGCCGATCTCCGCCGGATCGACGTCAATGTGCACGATCTTCTTCGCTTTCGGCGCGAAGCCGTCCACCTTCATCGTCACGCGGTCGTCAAAGCGGGCGCCGATGCCGATCAGCAGGTCGCAGTTTTGCAGCGCCATATTAGCCGCATACGTGCCGTGCATGCCCGGCATGCCGAGCCACAAATCGTCGGCGCTCGGGAATCCGCCCAAGCCGAGCAGCGTTGTGGTAACCGGGATGCGCGTTTTGCGCACGAATTCCATCAGCTCTTCCGCCGCATTCGCATATACAACACCGCCGCCGGCAATAATCATCGGGCGTTCGCTCGCTGCGATGGCTTCCAGCATCCGGTCGACCTGCAGCTTGTTCGGCTGCACCGTCGGATGATAGCCGCGAATATCCACCTTGTCCGGATACGAGAACGGGGCCGCCGCGTTGGAGACATCCTTCGGAATATCGATCAGCACCGGACCTTTGCGCCCTGTCGATGCGATATGGAACGCTTCTTTAATAATGCGGGGCAGATCCTTCACATCGCGCACCAAGTAGCTGTGCTTCGTAATCGGCATCGTGATGCCGGTAATATCCGCTTCCTGGAACGCATCCGTTCCAATCACCGTCGTCGCGACATTGCCGGTAATGACGACGAGCGGCACCGAATCCATATACGCGGTGGCGATCCCCGTAACGAGGTTCGTCGCTCCCGGCCCGCTCGTGGCGATACAGACGCCGACCTTACCGGTCGAACGGGCGTAACCGTCCGCCGCATGAATGGCTCCCTGCTCGTGACGCGTCAGCAAATGATTGAAATCGGGATTGCCGTGCATCGCATCATAAATATATAAAACCGCTCCACCCGGATAACCGAAGACGCAATCGACACCTTCCAGCAGCAAGCTGCGCAACAGCATTTCCGATCCGGTGATGACATCTGGCTTCAACAGCTCTTCGCGAAGCTGCTCTTTAGACTTTTGTGTGGTTTGTACGATCATGGGTTGGGCCTCCTTCTCTAGATTTAGGACGACGCTTGTAAAATAAGCAAAAAACCCCTCTCGCCCCCAAACGCAAATGCGCCTGACGGGACGAAAGGGGTTGATCTTCCGTGGTACCACCCAAATTTGTTAAATGCCTCACGGCAAATAACCTTAGCAGGTAATGAACGTTGCTAGCAAACGTTACGCTTACCCTCGGCACAATAACGAGTGCCAATCCGATTTTCCCTACTAGCTGCAGCTTGGCATAGCCGCACTTTTCAGGAAAACAGCTCCGAGGTGAGCTCGTAGATAAGGGATTATGGCATTGGTTTCAGCAAATCCAAATGCTCTCTGAACATAAGGGCCCTTAGCACTTCGTCCTCTTCACAGCTGTTAACTGCTGTTTTGTACTTTAATGTATTATATGACGAATCGAGGACTTCGTCAAGAAGAATCGATTTCAGCCTTGCTTCGCGCCTACGGGCAAAAACCGCCGGTTGCGAACGAAAGGTATTCTGCGAAAGTTGTCGTTAGAGGTTGTCAATCATGGACAGGTCGGGTAAAAAGACGTACCTGTACCGTTAAACTTGAAGGGAGTGATTGAAGTTGCGCAAGCCCCTCTTGTCGATTCTCGCTGCTCTGATCCTCATTTCCGCCTTGAGCGTTCTGCTTGTAGCGAACCTTCCGTCCGACCTTCAAGCCGCTTCGCCCCAGGCATCGGCTTCCGTTCAGCAAGCCGCACCTGCACCGGCTGCCGGACGGGTATTGAAGCCCGTACCGAAGTCGCCGCCGTCAAACCAGCCGCTGCTCACATTCTCTGTGCTCAGCGATGCGCACGTCCGCGCTGAAGACGAGTCGTCCCATCAGAAGTTAAGCGCCGCTTTAAGCGATCTGCATAACCTCGATCCGAATGCGGAAACCATCATCTTAAACGGCGACATGACCGACGGCTTACCCGAGGATTATGAAGCTTTCCGGAACATTCTGGAAACTGCTCCGCTTCCGGACAAGCTCTTGTATGCGATTGGAAATCACGAATACTATAAAGCCTGGCATGACGATCAGGGCCGATGGAAGCCGGCAAGCTTCCCCAATGGCGAAACGGAGCAGACGTCCCAGACGCGCTTCCTGCAATTCTCCAACGCCGAGAACCTCTATTTCGAGCGGATCATTGCAGGATACCGGTTTATCGTGCTCGGTTCGGAACAATACCGGCAATCCGCTCCGGGTAATGGAGAGGATGCTGTTCTTTCTGCGAAGCAGCTGCATTGGTTGGACGAGAAGCTCCACGAGGAGGACGGTTCCGGCAATCCGATCTTCGTGTTCTTGCATCAGCCGCTTCCTTACACGGTAGCCGGCAGCGGGCTGAATCGCGGGGTCGTGGCCTATACCGAGCTCAAATCGATTTTGTCGAAATACCCGCAGGTTATTTTCTTCTCAAGCCACACGCACTGGGAATTGAAAACGCCGTATACGATGAGATGGGATCAATTTACCATGATCAACACCTCCTCCGTAGGTCATCCTTTAACGGATGACGGTAAGGGAGGCGAAACGGAGACGGCGCCCGAAGATAGCGAAGGGTTATTCGTTCGCGTCTTCGCAGACCGGGTGGAGGTGCGGGGCCGTGACTTTGCCCGCAATCGCTGGGTGCCTGAAGCTCAGTTCAGCGTGCCCGTTCCCGGCAGGTGAACGGAAAGGAACCTTACAACGAAGGCATGAAGCCATGCGCAAGGTGCCGGCGTGCGTCGGATGCTCCATCCTTCGCTCTCCGGCATCAGTCTGGCTTGCCCCAGGTG
>NZ_BCPS01000041.1:0-9422 GCF_016586185.1 Paenibacillus sp. EPM92 | reverse complement strand
AATAACACAAAAAAACCATGGAGTGCACTCTGCTGAACAGCAGAGCGCGCTCCATGGGTTTTAATGTTTGATCTTTAAGCGTTAACCTTTTGTTTAGCGGTTTCGGCGAGCGAGTTGAACGCACTGATATCGTTAACCGCGAGGTCAGCAAGCATTTTGCGGTTTACTTCTACGCCAGCAAGTTTCAGGCCATGCATCAATTTGCTGTAGGACAGGCCGTTTTGGCGAGCAGCCGCGTTGATCCGGACGATCCACAATTTGCGGAAGTCGCGTTTTTTCTGACGACGGTCACGGTATGCGTACAGCAGGGATTTCATAACCTGCTCTTTAGCTGTTTTAAATAATCTATGTTTCGAACCGAAATAACCTTTAGCAAGCTTCAAAATCTTCTTGCGACGACGAGTGCGGATAAAGCCGCCTTTTACTCTTGCCATGACAATCTACCTCCAAGAATGTTGTTTATGGATAACGAAACGAATCGTAATTTGACAATTAACCTTTGATGTTAGCAAGCTGCTGCTTCAGGCGTCTTACATCGCCAGGAGCCATGACCGGGTTCGTTCCGAGCACGCGCTTTTGGCGGCCGGATTTGCCCGACAGCAGATGGTTTTTGTAAGCTTTGTAACGTTTCACTTTACCGGTACCTGTAATCTTGAAACGGCCTTTCAGGCTGCTGTGTGTTTTCATTTTTGGCATGGGGTGTTCCTCCTTAAAGAATGAAGTTTATTGCTGCTGCTTCGGCGACAAGATCATGATCATGCTTCGGCCTTCCAGCTTCGGCCTGCGCTCGATCACGCACAGCTCTTCCACTTCGGCTGCCATCCGTTCCAGCTGGCGCTGCCCGATCTCTGCGTGAGCGATCTCACGTCCGCGGAATCGAACGGAAAGCTTCACTTTATCGCCATCACTCAAGAACTTCGTGACGTTGCGCAGCTTCGTCTGGAAATCGTGTTCGTCAATCGTAGCGCTCAAGCGAATTTCTTTGAGTTCCACGATTTTTTGGTTCTTACGGGCTTCCTTCTCTTTCTTCTGCGTTTCATAGCGGAATTTCCCGTAGTCCATAATGCGGCATACCGGCGGTTTCGCCGTAGGAGCAACGTTCACCAAATCCAGATTCAGATCCTGCGCAATTTGCAGCGCTTCACGAATCGGCTTAATGCCCAGTTGTTCCCCGTCTGCCCCAATCAGTCGAACTTCTCTCGCCCGAATGTCATCATTAATCATGTGCTCTGTACTAATAACCTGCCACCTCCAAAGGATTATATAAAAAAGACGTAGGCGCTTAGCGCCCACGTCGGTTTAGGTTCAAGTGATCGAACGATCCGATTGCATAATCAGTCATTCATGCCATTCACTCTCATTCATAACCAGCCAACCTTAGTCGGGCAGGTGAGAAGCGGGCGCTTCTTCTTCGCACCAAAACAATATATCACAAGTTCTTGGGTAAAGTCAATGTCCCATTTACAGCTATCCCGCCTGCTTGCTCTGCACTTCTTCCAGCCGGATGACACGGGTGTGCTCCGTATGGCTCCACTGCTTATTGTTCTGCGTGAAGAAGGCGTAAACCGTGATCGGCCACCAGGAAAGCAAATAAACCGGGAACGTGATCAAATACTTGTAAGTCTTAAGCGGCGCTTTCTCAAGCACGATCGCCGTAACGAACTGACCGTAGGACAGAACGGAGTAAATAGCGAACATCAACGGCGCCATTTCGTAAAGCGACGTAAACTTCTCGAAATTCGGAACAATCAAGTTAATCCAAAGCACGATCGTCAATATCGAGCCGATAAAGACGTTGTAAACGTTCAGTGCGTAAACCGCCGTATCAATCTTGGCCCAGCTTCTCTCCTTAACCCCCGACCAGAACAGCGGGAGGAAGTAACGGCGCGCGACGTCGAAGTGGCCTTGCATCCAGCGCAGGCGCTGACGCGCGGAGGCCTTGAAGGTCAGCGGCTTCTCGTCGTACACTTTGGCATCGTAGTTGAATGTCGGATTCACGCCGCGCATGACGCAGCGCATCGTAAATTCCAAGTCTTCTACGAGGCTTGTTGCGCCCCAGCCCATCTCTTTAAGCAAGTTCGTTTCAAAGCACATGCCTGTACCGCCCAAGTAGTTGGCAAGCCCCAGATTTGTCCGCGGCAGCTGCCACAAGCGGTTGCAATACCAATACGTGATCGCATAAGCCGCGGTGATCCAGGAGTCATGCGGATTTTTCGTATCGAGATACGCTTGGATCACTTTGGAGCCGTTGCACAGGTCGTTGTTCATATGTGTCAAGTAATCCGGGTTCACCAGATTGTCGGCGTCGAACATGACAATCGCGTCGTATTGACGCGGCATTTTCCAAAGCTCCTTCAGCATCCACTCAATGGCATACCCTTTGCCTCGCAGCTTCGGATTTTTCCGTTCGCAAGCGTGTACGCCCATATCGCGGGCGATCTGCGCCGTATTGTCGGAGCAATTATCGCAAATAACGAAAATATCGTACAGTTCCTTAGGGTAGTCGAGCGTCTTCAGATTCTCAATGAGCGCCCCGACAACCTGCTCCTCATTGTGCGCAGCGACGAGTACGGCAAACGATTTTTGCGGCGCGTGGTTGGCCTTGTTCTTACGACGATACCAACCGAAAAACGACAGAAGCAGCTGATAGCCTCCGATTACAGCCAATAAAATTTGGAGGCCTAGCAGGATACTGTCCAACATGAAACATCCCCCTTTTTTTGTATGTACCCCTTTTGTCTTTCTTTTCTAGTTTTCGCTTTTAATACGGATTCGATGGCGTGATCAGGAATGCGTGGGTCGCCGAATATGATTTTCCTCTCTTTGGTCCGATTTGTCAAAAGCGCAATGCCGCTTGATTAAGTCAGATCTCTGTCATTTCGGGGAAAAAGCTCCGCAATTCCGCTCAGGTTCTTCGCCATCCATCTTTTTACGTCTTATTTTCATCGTTTTTCAAACTTTTTATAAGCTGCATTTGGAAATATTTTTCTTCACGCTGAAGATGCCGGGGTACAAACTATTTCAATACGACGTCTTTCTCCTCACGCGATCGTAACGACGCTTCCGCCACCTTCCGGCAGCTGTCGTACAATCCGGCGAAAATCGCGTCCCACGATTGCTTCATGCTATAGGTTCGTCCGGCCGCAGCAAGTTTTTGCGCAAAAGAGCGGTCCGTGAAAATTTTGTGCGCCGCTTCGACAAATTCCGAAACTTGGCCGGGAGCGCACAACAAGCCGGTTCGGCCGTGCTCGATATTGTCGGCCACGCCTCCGGCGTTCGCTCCGACAACCGGCGTCCCGGAAGCCATCGCTTCGAGGATGACGTTACCGAACGTTTCGGTTGCAGAAGGAAACACGAACACATCGGCCGCGGCATAGAGATCGCTCAGCGCCTTGCCTTGCTGAAAGCCGGTAAACGTTATGTCGGGATCACCTCCATACTGCTCCGTAAGCGGCTTTAGCAGCGGCCCGTCGCCAGCTATGATCAAGTGCGAACAGGCCCGCATGTGTGCCGGCAACGATTCGAAAGTGCGCATCAACACGTCGACGCTCTTCTCGGGAGCCAGTCTTCCAACATATAACATGACGAACTTACCCGGAGAAAGGTTGCGGGCGGCAAGCACTTCCTTTCGATCCGCGAACGGATGAAAGCGCTGCATATCGACGCCGCGGGACCAAATTTCTACGAAATTGAGCCCTTTTTCCTCCAAATGTTTCTTTGCGGAACGGGAAGGAACGTAAATGCGTTGACAGTCCTGATGGAACCAAAGCATGTATTTCCACAGGATCGGCTCCATCCATTGCAGTTTATAGTAAGCGAGATACTGGTCGAAGTGAGTGTGGTAGGACGCTACCACGGGTATGTGATGCCGCTTCGCGTAATGCAGCCCGACCAGCCCCAAGTTGAAGGGTGTCGCCAAATGAATCAGATCGGGGGCAAAAGCTCTGAGCGTTTTCTTCAGATTCATCGGGTTCGGGATAGCCATTCGGCACTCCGGATACAATAAAAAAGGGATACTGTAAAATCGTTCCACCATCCGTTGATTCGTTTCGGCAGCCGAGTGACTTAACGGCGCAAACACCATGCACTCCACCCCGCGCGTTTCCAAGTAATTCACCCATCGACCGAGCGTTTGCGCAACACCGTTCACATCCGGCACATACGTATCCGTAAACAGGGCTACTCTCATAATTAACCTCCTCCAAGTTTTGTTGAAACAGTAATCCGCGTTAGCAGATGACGTGAGACAAAACTACATCGGAAGCATAAGCCGGGTTTTGTCGAAACCGTCATACACGTTGGCGGATTACCTGAGACAAAACTGACATTGGAAGCATAAACCGGGGTTTTGTCGAAACTGCAATCGGCATCGGCGGTTTACGGTGAGACGAAACCGGCGGCTGAAGAATACAATGGACCGTATGGCACGCCGTACAGTCTACCCGGCTGAAGACGTTCACGAGGCGGGAAGCAGCTGCAAAGGAAACTTTCGGGTTGGCCGGCCGTATTAAGGGATACGTTACAAGCGGCAAGCTTCACAAGCTATCTTATCCAAACATTGTTAACGGGGCGTCAATGCAACATTAATTTTTTCTATTCTTTCCGTTGATACTCCATTAACAATTGACAGCTACAATAAAAGTAAGCGCATGACGAAAGCTAATTCCACAGCAGGAGGCGATAACTCTTGAGCCGTGTCGTAACTTGGCTGCAGCATCATGAAAAACGGATGTTTTGTTTTGTGAATCAGCGTATTCAGCACGACGTGCTTGACTTATTCTTTAATGCCTTTACCCATATCGGAGGCGCGACGGTCATGATCGTCACCGCGTTGTCCATTGCCCTATTCACCGGCGGCGATTGGAGAACGGCCGGCATTCAGAGCTGCGCGGCGCTGGCCGTGAGTCATTTGCCCGTGGCTATTATTAAGAAGAAATACCCCAGATTGCGCCCTTATCTCGTCCTTCCCGATACCCGCGCCTGCAAAAATCCGCTGACCGACCACTCTTTTCCTTCCGGCCATACGACGGCGGTATTCTCCGTTCTGGTACCGCTGATGTTTATCGGCCCGTGGACGTTCGCACTGTTCCTGCCGGTCGCCGCTTTGGTCGGCGTTTCACGTATTTATTTGGGCCTGCACTATCCTTCCGATTGTCTGGCCGGCAGCTTGATCGGAACCGTAACCGCCGTCTCGGCTGTAGCCGTGCTGTAGGAAGCAAGCCCCATGGAAGGCAAGCCTAAATCACAAGGTACCCGGTGGAGGGAATTCGCCAATGCGTAAAAAGAGGGTTCTATTGTTATCCGAAGGCTTCGGGGCGGGACATACGCAAGCGGCGCACGCGCTGGCCCGAAGTTTGCGCCTGCTTGCGCCGGATATTCAAACCCGCGTGCTGGAGCTCGGGAAGTTTTTACACCCGATGCTGGCTCCTTGGGTATTTACGGCGTACCGGAAGACGGTATCCACCCAGCCCAGACTGTATGGGATGGTGTACAGGTCGCGTTACAAAAAATCGCTGAACCGCATGACACAGCTCGCCTTGCACCGCATTTTTTACGCACAGGCGGCAGCCGTCATCCGTCAGCTGCGTCCCGATACGATCGTGTGTACGCACCCGTTCCCCAGCGCGGTCGTTTCCCGTCTGAAACGAATCGGTCTCGACGTTCCTTTATGTACGGTCATTACCGATTACGACGTTCACGGGGCATGGGTAAGCCGTGAAGTGAACACCTACCTGGTGCCCACTGAGGAAGCCAAGCAAACCTTGCTTAGCCGCGGCGTACCGGCCGATTCGATTCAGGTGACCGGCATTCCGGTGCACCCGAATTTCTGGAAGGCGCACAACCGCGACGAGCTGCGCGCTCGCTTCGGGCTAAAGGCCATGCCGACGGTGCTCGTGATGGGCGGCGGTTGGGGATTAATGAAGGGAAAAGCGTTCCTCGATCATCTCGTGCAGCGGCGGGAGGACATACAGCTCGTTATTTGCCTCGGCAGCAACGAGAAAGCCAAAGCTGCGCTGCTCGCAGATGAGCGGTTTCGACATCCCCATGTGCGCCTGCTCGGTTTTACCCATGAAATCGACAAATGGATGGACGTGTCTGACTTGCTGATCACCAAACCGGGAGGCATGACATGCACGGAAGCTATGGCGAAGGGAATCCCGATGCTGTTCTACGAGCCGATCCCGGGCCAGGAAGAGGAAAACCTTCAATATTTCATTCAGCAGGGGCTCGGGGAACCGATACGCTCGCCGGAAACCGTCAATCGTTGGTTTGACATGCTGGCGGAGCAATATCCGGTCATGCGGCATAGACGTGAAGCGCGCGGAAACAGCGCAGCCGCTTACCGTCCGATGGATTGTTCGCGCGTGATCATCGATCAGCTGGCGGCTGCCGGCTGCTGGACCAAGTCTTCATAGCCGAAAAGCCCTGACCGCGGTCAGGGCTTTCTCGCGCGGAGCCAAGCTCCGCCAATGTCATAACGAAAGTAAGATGGAGGGCTTATGACGAAGCCCGGTGAAATATAGCGGACCGGTAAGGTACCATCGGAACGAAAACGGGCGAACCGTCATTCAACCAATAGACGCGAGATCGTTCCATTATTTTTGGCGCAGGAGTTAGTTCGCGTTTCCTTCCGGTTCAGCCCCCGCCTCGTCTTCCTCCGCCAATCGCTTCACATGAGCGGCCAGCGCCTTCTCGCCGATCACGACTTCCACCCGGTGAATCGGCATCCCCCGCTCGAAAAATTTCGTCTCGTATTCCGTCATCACCAGATCGGTGCGCGGCCCTTCGGCATGCAGATCGAGCGAAATATTGCGCATCCTCAGTCCGAGATCGGCGAACGAGTTCAAAGAAAATTCGAACAAGCTGCGGGAATCCGTCTTGAAATGAATTTCGCCGTTATCGTTCAGGACTTTCTCGTATTTACGGACAAAAGCGGCATGCGTCAGCCGACGGCGCGCGTGCTTCTTTTTCGGCCACGGGTCGCTGAAGTTCAAATAGATGCGGTCCAGCTCACCGCTCTCGAAGATGTCCTCCAAATATTCGATATTGAAACGAACGAGCCGCAAATTCGACAAGTCGCCGCCATGAACCTCACGGGAATCGCGTGCTTTCTCGCTGCCTCTGCGAATCAATTCGTCGTACATGTCGATGCCTATGTAATTCGTTTGCGGGTTGAGCGCGCTTAGCTCGCTGATAAACTTTCCTTTGCCCATGCCGAGCTCCACATGAATCGGACGGTCATTGCCGAACACTTCCCGCCAACGGCCCTTATGAGCCTGCGGTTCCAAAACAACCAGCTCGGGCTGAGCCTCCAGCGCTTCTTTTATTCCTTTACGTCCTCTTAGCCGCATACTCGATTTTCCTCCAACCGCAATTTACGCGCGTCCTGTTCTGAAACCCGGGACAGCCGTTTTCCTTTGTCGATTATACTCAATAATACCGGCAATGAAAAGACCGAACCCGGGCGATCGTTCGTTCGCTTAAGGTTCGGCCGCAGTCGGTGCGTGAAGGCTGGCTTTCCGTCTTTATACTTTACTTCGCACGGTCTACATCCTCGTCCCTGCTGCGTCCGCGCATGCCCGCTAATCCGAGAAGACCCAGGAGGCCCAACCATCCCCAATTGCTGCCGTTCGCCGTGGTTGCGTTGTTCGCCGTGTTCGTCCGGTACGAGAGCGTACTGTAATTGCCTCCATACCCGTAGCCGGTGCGATCGGCGGTATTCGGGTAAGTGTTCATGCGGTCGAGCATGTTGTCGTTGTAGCCGGTTCCCGTCGTGGTTGTCGTTCCGGTCGTGCTTGTGCCCGGTGTCGAAGGGCCGTAGCCGGCCGTGCCCGTCGTAGTCGGGTTAACCCTGCCCGTGGCGCTAGTCGCTCCGGTGCCGTATGTCCCGTTGGTGTTGTAAGTTCCATACGTGCCCGACGTACCGGTAGTTCCGGTTGTACCGGTAGCAGCTGTCTCGGCGAACGCCTGACCTCCGAAACCTAATGCAGTCGTCAACGCTAACGCAAGCACTGTTTTACCGAACTTGTTCATGATGTGAGAAATCTCCCTTCTCCAATCGAAAGTTGGTTAGCCGCCCTGCAACCATAGGATGAACCTCGGCGCTTCTTGTTATCCGATTCGGGACAAGGGGCTATTGTCAAGGGAAAGTTCGCTTTTCTGCCCTGTTTTTTGTAAAATGATTGAGAGCATCGTGCTCGCAGCAACCTGAATTTGAAGGAGTCCATACGCCATGCAAGCAACGGAATCAACCGGACCCCGTTTATGGGGAGATAAACGGTTTCATACATGGAATTACGAAATGCGCCGGCAATTCGGCACCAAAGTGTTCAAAGTGATGCTCGACGCCGGTTTTACGTGCCCCAATCGGGACGGAACCATTGCGACCGGCGGGTGCACGTTCTGCAGCGCCCGCGGCTCGGGCGATTTCGCCGGCAGCCGCCGCGACGACCTCGTGACACAATTTAACAAAATTCGCGACCTGCAGCATCAGAAATGGCCGGAAGCGCAATATATCGGTTATTTTCAAGCCTATACGAATACGTACGCTCCCGTCGAAGAGCTCCGTGAGTATTATGAAGCGATCTTGCAGCAGCCCGGGGTTGTCGGGCTGTCGATCGCCACTCGGCCGGACTGCTTGCCGGACGATGTGATCGACTATTTGGCCGAGCTGAACGAGCGGACGTACCTCTGGGTCGAGATGGGGCTGCAAACCGTGCACGAACGCACGTCCGAACTCATCAACCGCGCGCACGACACCGCCTGCTACCTGGACGCCGTCGCCAAGCTGCGGGCGCGCGGCATCCGCGTTTGCGCCCACATTATATACGGGCTGCCGCAGGAGACACACGAGATGATGCTGGAAACCGGCCGGCAAGTGGCGCATATGGACGTGCAAGGGATTAAAATTCATCTGCTCCATCTGATGCGCAAAACGCCGATGGTTAAGCAGTACGAAGCCGGGCTGCTGCAATTCCTCGAGAAAGATGAGTACGTGAGCCTGGTCGTCGACACGCTGGAGCTGCTTCCGCCCGACATGATCGTTCACCGGCTTACCGGGGATGCGCCGCGCGACTTGTTGATCGGTCCGATGTGGAGCCTGAAGAAGTGGGAAGTGCTGAACGCATTCGACCAAGAACTGGTTCGCCGGGACACTTGGCAAGGGAAAAAGTGGACTTCGGCATGAACCGACCGTTCCCCGCGAGCGAGCCTCGATCCTCGTAGGAAGACGACGATTCCAGAATGTGAGGGGGCTTGACGATGAGAACCATTCCGCAGCGCTCTAACGCCGCTCTGCTGCTCGGGGTCGCGCTGCTGGCCGCGACCGGCTGCAGCTCGGAGCCGGTCCGGCCGGCGGCTCCGCAAGCTGCCGCACCCGCCGCCGATAGCAGCGGGACGGGTGCGCCCCTGTTGCCGCCGCC